>JAHLFF010000029.1 GCA_018883945.1 Candidatus Acinetobacter avistercoris | reverse complement strand
AAGTTTTTTGGATCATCTACATTGAAAGGTACTACACGTAGTTTTGCACTAGAGGGAAGCCTAAACTTAAAGTCATCCAATGGCTGCGTGAACTTGTCCTTCCGATATGGATAGACAAGTACAACATCACTGTCATGCTTGAGGTAATAGTGGCTATAAGCAAACATTTGCTGAATATCACTATCTTTCAAACCATAACGCCCAGCTCGATCACTTTGATCAATCAACTTCCACTTGGTATCCATCACAATCGGTTTTGCATTCAGAAATTCAATGAAAATATCAGGCTTAAGCTTAAAAATACGACGTTCTTGATGCTGACAAATATACTCCGTCGCATACTGTGTCTTCACAGTATATTCAGGTAAGTTACGGCGTAGATGATAAGCAACATAGTGCTCAAATAGCTTCTCCATTGGGAAGAGTAAACTCATGCCACGCCACTCCCCCTGAGTAGATACAGGCATATATTCACCTAAGATTAACTCCGTCCAAGGTTTAATCTCAGCATACAAAGCGAGTAAACGTCCTGACTGCCATTGTCTAAAATCCTGCTTAATCTTTTGGCTTCGAGGGATCTCATTGGTCATGAGTCTCAGCTCTTGCGCCAATTTCCAATTACTTGCGTCTTTGCTCTTTTTACACACCACTTCTAAGGCTGTACGTATCAATCTATTTTCAGGTCGATTCACCTCATAAACATCATGCTCAATCGGAAAGATATGTTTCTTTGTAAGTGGCTGACGCATATATTTCACATGCTGTAATTGTCCACGTAAAAAATTTTGTTCCTCTTGCACACGGTTATAATCAAAACGTAAACCACGTTGTACCAAACGCTCAAACGACGCAAGGAACTGCGTCATAATCCATTCATGCAAAGGTTGTTTAAAGCGGTTTAAATTGGCACTTCCTGCTTCTCTATATGGTAAATGTAGTGAAACACTCAGCATTTTCTGAAGCAGTTTACGTTCTTGCTGAATAATATCTTGATCATCAGTGCCATTAAGCTCCACATGTTTAGGGAGGATTTCAATCCGTGTACCACATGGGGTTTCTATCACTCCCACATATTGATCAAGCTTAAGCTTTCTTCGCCCTGCCAACTCAAATACTTTCGCACCGTGCTTTGAAAATGATGCTGAGAGCCCACATAGATGCTCAAATGCTTTCCCAGATATATAAGCATGGTCTAAAGTTGGATCAGGACAGCCTTCATAAGCAATGCTAATGAAGGCATATTCTCGGACGGTAAAATCAGGCATCACGATCCCCAATTAGTGCTTAATAATCTTAGTAAAGCTCTCTATTGAATTAAATACATCATCGACGACTTCCCATGTTTTCTGCTCCTCAAAATAGCTCTCCGATTCATGTGCTACATTTGGGAATAATACTGATTTATCTATACCATTCGATCGCAGCATGCCATTTGCATTGAGCACCATATTGATCTTAGACCAATCATCAAAGAAATACTCTTGAAGCTGAGGAATGATTTTTTGCTTAAATATTTGCGCTAAGTTAGTAAGAGATGGATCTTTCTGCAAAGTCATAAAGTTGGCATGCCCAATACAGTGATCTCGGTCTAATAACACCTCAATACGCTGATTGATGACTTCTAATAACTTTCTAATATCCAAACCCATAACCTCAACGCCAGTTAGAAACTCAGGCTTTGGTGGCATTTCGATAAAAGTAAAGCGACGGCGCAAGGCAATATCTAAACCTGTTAAAGATCTGTCAGACGAATTCATGGTACCAATAATGTAAACATTATCAGGTACAGAGAAGTCATCTTTAGAATATGGAAGTGTCACCGACAATGCATCGTCTGCGCCTTGGCGTTTTGAATCTTCAATTAGCGTAATCAATTCACCAAAGATAGGGGAAATGTTACCTCGGTTAATTTCATCAATGATGAGTACATAAGGTTTTACCTTTTCAATAGACTTTGCATATTCAACTTCTGAACGTAATGAATTAGCGATAGCCCATTCATAACTTTTTTGATCAACAATAATGTCACTTTGTGTCTTCAAATAGTTACGAATATGCCTAATAGATAAAGTGATATTACTTCCTGTAGATGTAAGAGCGAATAACGTGCCTGCTGAATTACTTGATACTTTAATTTCCGCACCACGTTTAGTATGAAAAATCATTTCCTCTGTTTTAGCCTGAGTAATGAGTTGATCAATCGCACTATTGATGCTTGCTTCAATCGGTGCTGATACATTATTTTGCTTAGCATCAATTTCTATTTGGGCATCTTCACAAATCTCTTTAAATACGCCTGCTTTTACATCATAGCTTAACTGCCCATTATCATCCGTTTCAGCACGAATCCCTTCCACAAAATCTTCATAACTAAAACTTTGATGGAAAGTGACAAACTTAATTTGACCTTGTTCTTTGTACTGATCAAAACGTAATTTTAGCGCCGTGCGATCTTCTTGTTCTAAAATTTCGAGAGGTTTGTTTTCAATAATGGATAAGGCATGGTTAATCGTATGGTAAGTTTTACCTGTACCCGCTGCACCAAATAAAATACGGTTTAGGGGCTGTTTTATCTGTTCTGATGGATTCATGTTAGTCTCTATTATATCAATATTGTTATAGTTTTCCGGCCAGTAACCCACAAAAGGATCTCGATCAGTTTCCATTTTGTTCAAGGACATGCTTTTGAGTTCTTCTAATTTGGAGGCCGTTAATCGAATTGTTCCTAACTCATCTATTGAAAACTCTGATTCATTTTCATTTGGAATATAGAATGTGCCATCTTGATCGAAACCAACAGCAGCCACATAGCTCACTGTACTATTTCGCCCATTGAATTTATTGTCTGTGCCGAATCTAACCGGAGGCCGCTCTGAAGGTGCAACCCACCAATCCATAGGTGTTTCATGGATATATCTTGCTAACTCTAGAAAAAGCTTTCGATGCTCAGTATTTTGTTCAATGTGATTAAAATTCGGAACATTTTTAAACTGCTTTAGAATAAATTCATCCGTTAGCTTTTCTTTTCTACTCTCTGATCGTTTTTTATAAAGGTTTTCAAGTTCAGTTAAATCCTGAGTATGGCCTGAAAAGATACAGTCTTGGACATCTTTTCTTTTTATACGGGTGATTGTTTGACGATAAGTATAAAAGTAAATTATTTTTTCAGGTTCAAATTGTTGCTCCCATTCGACTTCTAAGGTGCGTCCATCATTTAAGTTTTTCTTTACAGTACCAATGGCTTTGACTTTCATGCAGCTTACAAGACAACCGTAATTATTAAACGGCATATTATATTTTTGGCCATAAATTGCTTTTATTGCAATTCGATCCCCTGCTTGAATAGCATTTACGCGATCCAGATATTTATCTGTATAGCCATTCTGCCAAATGCCTTTTTCAATAAACTCAGGTGTTTTATCTTCACCATCCCAATCAGCACCAGCAACCCAAAAATTCATCATTTCCCCCAAACTCAAAATCTATTTCTTTACGCTTTAATAAATGATTTCACTCGGTTTTAAATTCTGCCCAGTCTTAGCAAGGCTACCCAAGCTTTACTTTCTTTTAATCAAGAATGCTCTCTCATTTTTTTGTATATACGACATAAATACACTTACAACTTCCCTATATTTCAATTTCACACCATCCACATCTACTCAAACTGACAAATAAGTATCTGCATTAAATTATCCGCTATTTTAGCGGTATTAATCATTAAAATTATTCTCTACATATACATAAAAATCATTTCCCACACGATCATATTTAAAGGCCATGGTGTTACGACTCATCCATCGCCTTAAAAGTTTTTCGTAGACATTGGCTTTTTTAGTTGAGGTCGTACGAAAGGACCAGAGGTGGTCCCACTTGTTTGAACAACGGCTTTGTTGCACAAATATGTAAGCATCTGATTTAAATAAATTTAATTTTGGATCAAAAAATAATCAAAACTCTTAAAATCATATAGTTATGAAATCTTTGTGCAACAAAGCCTCACCAATTACGTCGATCCCAATGCAACCATTGTTTAGCATCTAAGGTGATATCACTTTGTAGTTTAAGCATAGTCAGTATGGTGAGTCGATTCTCAGGATCACCAGTTAAACAACTTGCAGAAAATTGGTGGCAATTATCAAAAAATAAGTTGTAATCACGTCTAGAACTTATAAATTTTCTTGCACGTTCAGCAACAACCTCACTACCTACAGGATCACCATTATTACAAGAGACATAAATGGCATTTGCAGGTGTACCACTAATGAATTCTTGAGGAGTTACACTTTCAATATTTCCATGTTTGTTTAAATGGACAATTTTATTGTTACCAATATAAACACCTGAATGTTCAGTGTTTAAAAATAAATTACAATACACAATTGATCCTGGTATTGGATTTACTCTCATACTCAGATTATTTAATCCATTCGCGACATAATGAGTAGCTATATATTTAGAAACAACAGTGGGTGCAATACTTCCAGATAATGCACCTGTAAGAATATATTTAGCTGAATTTAAAAGGATCGCTGGATCATCTCCTGCTTTCTCAACAATGACCGTTGCCTTCTCAATAGTCTCAATAGTTTTCATTTCAGCATCAAAGGCTTTTTCTTTAGCAACCATCACAGCATATTCAACAACACTGTTATATTTAATAGCATCTGTTGCACTTTTGGCTGTGTCTGTTACAGCATCAATCGCATTACTGAAAAAATCTTTAATTCCCATAAATCCCCCCCTAATTTAACTTTATCTTTTAAATGGCTTTGTTGCATAAATATGTAAGCATCTGATTTAAATAAATTTAATTTTGGATCAAAAAATAATCAAAACTTTTAAAATCATATAGTTATGAAATCTTTGTGCAACAAAGCCTAGTTAAGACGATCTATATCTCTAAGAACAAAAAATGAGTATTTCGGAAAACTCCAAAAAAGTGAATAAGGCAGTCGTTATCCGACTGGCCCTACAACAACTTTAATTCGTATTTTAGATGCCCATCTAACTTTAATTTAAGAAATTTAGATAATAAAAAACCCCGGTATCCTGCCGGGGTTTTTTATTGTGCGATCTTTGGTAGGTGCTGCTCTACCTCACAATCCTAGTGTTAGAACTTATCATTGTTGTTTTTTGCTCCGGAACATCCT
>JAHLFF010000003.1 GCA_018883945.1 Candidatus Acinetobacter avistercoris | reverse complement strand
TGGTAATTCTGCTTGAGCATCTGGTTTGGCAATGACACAATCAGCAAAGCCCAAGCTTAAAGCTTGTTCTTTGATCCATGCTTTTAAAGCAATTGGATCAAGGGCTTGTACTGGAATATTTTGTGAAGCTGTGGTTGCCGACATAATATTATATATAGGGAAGAAAATGCATCAGCAAGTTTATCATAGCCAAGATATACAAGCATGGGAGCAACGCTGGTTTGCTGCACAAAATAGTGCCTTGGGATTAATGCAACAGGCTGCCTGGGCAATTGCTCAGCAACTTCAAGATGTATTTGAATCTAGACTAAAATCATCAATCTCTAAAAACAAATCACGATATAGGGTCGCCGTGTGGTGCGGCAAAGGCAATAACGCAGGAGATGGCTATTTCATCGCTTCATACCTGAAACAGTTTGGTTATCAGGTTGATGTCCATGCAACGGACTTAGGCCGCTCAGCTGATTTGCATTCGGCCTATCAATATGCTCAAAAAAATAATATCAGCATCTATCATCATTTCGATTTAAAACGTGAATATGACTGCCACATAGATGCACTTATGGGTATTGGTTTAAATCGTAACCTAGATGAAAGTTGGCAAAGGATTATTCACTTATTCAATCAACAAACAGGTTTAAAAGTTTCAATAGATATTCCGAGTGGATTAAATCCCAATACGGGACAGGCTTTAGCTTGCGCCGTTAAAGCAGATTTAACATTTACAATCTTAGGCTTAAAGTCGGGTTTATTTACAGGCCAAGGGAAAGAATACTCTGCAAAAATTAAACTTATTTCACTTATTCCTCAAGATTCGGCATTAAAAGAAATCGCAAAACTATCACCGACCGCTATTCATTTGCCACAACGCCAAGCTTTTGGTCACAAAGGAAGTTATGGGCATGTGTTGGTGATAGGTGGTCACATTGATATGGGCGGAGCGGTCATGATGGCTGCGGAGGCGGCATTTAGTGCGGGTGCAGGTAAAGTTACCGTGGTTTGTCATGCAAGTCACCATGTTGCAATTTTAGCGCGTGCGCCAAATATTATGCTGCGTGATATCAATGCACTGAACGACATTGATCTTCAAAATTTGATTGATCAAGTCGATGCGGTTAGTTTCGGCATGGGACTAGGACGTGATACTTGGGCGGAGCAACATTATTTAAAATGGTTCCCGTTATTAAATTGTTCTGATTTAGATGTGGTTTTAGATGCGGATGCTTTATGGTTTTTAGCATTATATCCGACATCATTAAAAGAGCAGACCTATGCGACACCTCATCCGGGTGAAGCCGCAAAATTGTTAAACTGTTCGGTTCAAGATATTGAGTCTGATCGCTTTAAAGCCATTTATTCTTTAAAAGATCAATATGCAGGGCAATGGGTACTCAAAGGTTCAGGCAGTTTGATTTTAGAAGATGAGTTGTGGATTTGCACGGCAGGAAATGCAGGCATGGGAACTGGGGGAATGGGCGATGTGCTCGCAGGGATGATTGCTAGTTTAAAAGGACAGCTGGGTCATCAGATTCAGTTACATGAAATTGTGACTTTGCACGCTTTGGCTGGTGATTATTTGGCTCGGGGAGGAATGCGGGGATTACAAGCACATCAAATGCATGAGGCGATTTATGAAGTTGTCAATTCAGATCCAGATGTGGAGCATAAATTAAATGGATAAATATCTTATTGTTGCGATCGTCGTCTTGTTCTGTTTTATCATGGTGTTGTACACGCAGAAATCATCAACGACACAAAAAAATGGTTCATTTATAGACACGATCAAAAAAGCATTTCCTCAATATCATGTCATGGAAAAAAATGACAGCATCATCATCTGTGAAATGAATTATCGCAATGAACCTGATGAATTAATCGTGATTAGAGTTGATCCAAATCAAAAAAAGAATTTTCGTAGTTTTGGAAGACGAGTAACAATTACTTATCCGAAACAGCCTAATTTGAAAGAAATTAAAAAAGATACCCAACAATATTTGAATAAATCATAATTTAAATAATTGGCAGTTTAAATAACCAAGACCTTAAATCATTTGCAGCTTTAATAACCAGTACTTTAAATCATTTGCTGTTTAATTAATTCAAGGTCAAGTTATTTCGAGGACTAGTCATTTCGAAGTTTGAATCAATGAATATTTGGGTTAGTTGTTATTTAAAGGCATTATTAATCTATTTCGATTCACATATATAGGCATAATTGCGATCGTAGAGTTGTAGAATAAGTTTAACGACGTCGTGTAGATGATCGACTTCTGCCTCGTGCCATACCACCAAGAGCATTAAGCACAGCCATTTTACTCATACTTCCTGAAGCATGTGCATGACAAATTGCCGCAGCCAAGGCATCTGCAGCATCAGACTGAGGTTTAATACTGAGATTCAAAATACGCATAACCATCATTTGTACTTGTTCTTTATCCGCTGCGCCGTAGCCGACCACAGACTGTTTAATTTGACGTGCAGTATATTCAGCGATTTTTAAATCTGAGAAGGTTAGGGCTGCAATGGCTGCGCCGCGCGCTTGACCGAGTTTCAACGCAGAGTCTGGATTCACAGCCATAAAAACTTGTTCAACGGCAGCTTCAGTTGGACCGTGAAATTTGACGATTCGATCAATACCCGCGAAAATACGTTTTAAACGTTCTGGCATATCGGGTGATTCTGTGCGAATCGTTCCTGCATCAACAAAAATTAATTTTTGACCGTCTTTTTGAATGATTCCGTACCCTGTTAAGCGAGAACCTGGATCAATTCCAATAATTAATGACATGCAAGGACTTTAAAAATACAATAATGCCCATATTGTTACATAAGCGTATGAAAAAAGCTTGATACAGATTAAGCAGATGATTACCCATACTTCACTATTTTGTTGAGATTAGATTACTTTCCATGAAATTAGCTCTTATTGTTTTAATCGGCTTGGTACTAGAAATATTCGTATGGATCGGAGTAGGTGATCTCGTCGGAAGTATGTGGTACGTATTCTTCTGGTTTATTGCTGCCTTCTTTATTGGTTTGAATATGATCCGTTCTCATGCTGCGGCACTCATGCCACAGATGCAGCAAATGCAACAAGGGCAAATGAGCGCTGATCCGAACCTGACCAATAATTTACCTAAA
>JAHLFF010000250.1 GCA_018883945.1 Candidatus Acinetobacter avistercoris | reverse complement strand
TCGGTAAACGAACAATCTGGTATTTATGCAGGCGATGGTGGCTATCAAATCAATGTAAAAAACAACACTGATTTAAAAGGCGCGATCATCACCTCCACACAAAAAGCAGAAGACCTTAAGAAAAATAGTATCAACACAGGAACACTGAGCCACTCAGACTTACAAAACGTCAGTGAATACGATGCCAAGGGGATCGGGATCAGTGCAGGATTTAATGCAGGCAAAGCGGGCGATAAAACAACGGATACAGCTGGAGAAAAACAACCTAATACGGTCATCTCAGCACCAAATAAAATCGATCAACATGCATCGAGTATCACTGGTGTAAGTAAGTCAATCGGTTTTGGTTTAGACAGTGATAAAGACAGTAGTGTGACTAAAAGTGGAATCAACACCTCAAATATCACGATTAGAGAAACAGTTCGTCAGGAAGAATTGACAGGCAAATCTGCTGAGCAGATCAAGTCTGAAATACTGACCAACGTCACCACAGATACAGCACGTGAAAACAGTGGCGCACTGAAAAATAACTTTGATAAAGACCAAGTACAAAGTGAAATAAACTTACAGGTCGATGTGACGAAGAAATTTGATGGAAATCGACAGGAAGTTAAAGCCGAGATTAATAAAAAACTTGATGAAGCGATAAAAGCCAAAGATGCAGGCATACTCAGTCCTACAGAGTTTGAGAAAAAACAACAACAGCTACAAAACTTAGGTATTTTAGTTGATAGTATTTCAGCAGGTTTATCAGCGCCAACGACAAGTGGCCTAGGAATAGCTACCGCAAGTATTAGCCCTAAAGTAAGTTATGAAATTGGACAATACTTTAAGAGTAAAGACGCTGAAGGAAGTATTTCTCATACCTTAGCACATACTTTACTCGGTGCAGCGGTTGCAGCAGCTGGAGGCAATGATGCACTCACCGCTGGACTTTCAGCAGGTGGAGCTGAGGCAGCAGCGCCGATACTTTCAAAATATTTATATGGCAAAGATGCAAAAAGCTTAACAGCCGATGAAAAAGGTACGATTAGTGCAATAACAGGATTAGTTGCATCAGGTGTTGGGGCGACTACTGGAGATGTCAGTTCTACAGTGCAAAGTGGGCAAGTGGCACAGAATGCTATTGAAAATAACAGGATGTTAAATCTACGAGAAGCACAGGTTCTACAAGCATTAATAAAAAACAAAGCTCAAACTGAAAAGAATAAACTATATCAGGCTGCTTGTTATCTAGTTAAATGTGCTGAGGGTGTGCCTAAAGATGATCCAAATTATTCTATATTATTAAAGCTACAAGAATTAGGAGCGCAGAACGCCAACGAGATAGCAGCGTTAAAAGCGACAGGATTATATACCTATGGGAACTGGGATAAAGCAAATGATTTTAGAACAAAAAATGATGAAATTGTCACAAGAGCTGGCGGAGCTGCAAAAATAGTAGGCGGAGGTGTAACTGCAATTGGTGGTGGGGCTGCTGGAATAGGCCTGTGTACAACTGGTGTGGGATGTGCAATTGGTGCACCCTTAGCAGGGGTAAGTGCATACGGAGGTGTAAGTACCGCAAGTGAGGGCAAGGATTCTTTGTTTGGATCATACCGATCTGAAGTAGGACAAGACGTACTTGATTCATTTAATGCAAATCGTAAAGATCAACTGAGTCCATTAACAAAAGATGCTTTAGGTGGAGCAGTAGCTCTGGCAGAGGCAGTTTTATTGGCTAAAGTAGGTGGGAAATTATCACAAGGTGTTAAGAGTGAAGTCAAAACAACTGAGAAAGTGGCAGAAGTTGATGCGACGAAAAGAGAACCCGTTACTAATGAACCAGAGGCGAATTTCGCTGGTCAGGTTCCTGTTCGACCTAAAGATGGGCCCACTCCAGTACGCACAAGCCAAGTCGATACGCCTTTAGGAAAACATTTAATCAGTGGTGAAGTTACAGGGCGTAAAAACCAGAAAGTAATTTCAGGTGGACATAATTCTGATAATTTCTATGATGTCCTTAACAGTAATGGAGGGAAAGTAATTGGTAGCCCCACTCCAGTTTTAAAAGGTATTACTGATGTTAAATATCAATTACCAAATGGAAGAGTTGAGACAAAGACAATTTATGATTCAAATGTATACAGTGATAAACAGATGGCAGCGATGGTAAATGAAGCAGCGTCAAAAGCAATTGTAAACTACGCGGTGAATGGAAATAAAGTACAGCATGTAATAGTGAATGGGGTTACTTTTAGAGTGCCGATTAGCTCATATAAAGGGAGTAATTATGTGCCATCGGCTTTTCCTGTAAATCCTAATTCTATAGGAATCAAATAATGATAGGCTATATTAATGAAGAGGGCACTCCAGTAGAATTCATGCCTTTGCTTTGGTGTTTGGGCTTTGGAATTATAGGGGGGAAAGATCTTGAATATTATTTGAGAGGCATTATAGGTAAAGATCCAATGGAACCTGTTGGAGGTGATCCTGGTTGGAGTTTGGCTCCTGAGTTACAAGAAGATGGAACAACAATTTACTGTGCTTGGGTGCATGATATGATGGGTTTAGAGCCGAATGAAGGAGATTATGATGAGGGGACGGTTAAGTATTATATACGGCAAGGATTAAATAATGTTCTGAAAGAACAACCTTCAAGAAGAAAAGAGATTGAGGAAATATTTAGAAAATATAATTTATAAAATAACCAATTGTAGTTAACTTTTCGATAAAAATAGCAATATTAATTTCAGTATTAAGTGGTTTTGTAACTACAGCAGCTGCATTTGGCATAGGTAATAGTGTTGCTGGAAATACTTCAACGGGTGCTATTTCCGCCAATATTGATATGAATAATCGCCAACTTCATGTTGATGAAATTTCAATGCTAAAAAAAGAAGCTGCTAAATTAGCAACCCAAAATGGACAAATGAATAAAGATGGGTATGAGTATTGGTTTACTCTTTCATATAGTGTTGCCTATGGCAAAGTCGATACAAATGGACGTGAACAACTCCTTTCGATGGCGAAGCAATGGGATCAAGCTGGAAAAGAAACCAATGATTTTAGCCTACAACAACTGTCTAAGAATATTAGCTTTGCTTCAAAAATAGTTGACTCGATGGCGGGTAAAACGATAACGGATAATAGTAATAAACCAATAATAGAAAATGGTTCAATCGTACAAACGTTTAAAGCCACAGATGCACAAAAGAATAATTCCTCATTATTTGGATATGATCTAAAAACAGCGGGCTTAAAAGCTAAAGATGATCCGAAAAATTATGGAAGTTCTGGAGTCTCGAATAAATTAGCTCAAGGCACAGTAAAAAGAGAGCATGAAGATTTAGTAGAAGGATTGGAAAGAGGATCAAAAGGTGTGGTGCCTGTTTATCCAGAGATTGAATTGATTGGAACAGGGAAATTAGCGAAAGAAACTGCAAAAAGTATTTTAGAAAAACAGGCTGCTAAGAAAGCTGAGCAGGAGGCTATAAAGAAACAGAGTATTGAGAATAATTTTTATACTGAAGGTGACAGTTTATATGCTAAGACACAAATAGAGTTAAAAAATAAAGCAGCTCAAATAAGATCAAGTAATAGTGATATGTTTGATATAAATGGTAAGCCATTAGGAAATTTGGCTACTGGAACAATTCGTATTGATGGTTTACCAGTACAGGAAGTAAAAGCATTTTCTCGTTATGGAGATAATGTGAAAAATAGAGTAGATGGATATGTAGGCTTATCTAATAAAGATCCGATACTTAAACCTATATCTAACCCTCGTAGTGCTATGGATAGAGCAGGCGATACTGAATATAAGATACTAGAGAGTTTTGCCCAAACTTATAAAAATAAGCCTAATGTTAAAGGTTCAATTGATTTATTTACAGAACGAGCACCATGTAAAAGTTGTACGAATGTTATTCAAGAGCAATTTAGTCACAAATACCCAAATGTACAAGTTCGTGTGTATCATGACAATGGAAACTATTCAATTTATCAAGGTTGAACCGTACCGGGTTTGTCGGAGACTTTTTTATTTAAGTTAGGCCACCTGACCTAACGGGTTAATCTTATCATAGTACATTGCTTCAAACTCAAAAGGCGATACATAACCCAGTGCACTGTGTACACGC
>JAHLFF010000249.1 GCA_018883945.1 Candidatus Acinetobacter avistercoris | reverse complement strand
GGTAATGGAGAGGTGAAGCCTGTCCGTATTCAAATGTATTTTCAGCAAAAACCCGTTGGTGAATTAATTCAAATTGATTATTTAGGCAACGTACATGAAAACTCATAAGGGATTTACCTTGATCGAGGTTGTCGTTGCGCTGGCTATTTTTGCAGTTGCAGCAATGGCATTAACCAAAGTTGCTATGCAATATACTCAATCAACAGCCAACGCCATTTTAAGAACAAAAGCACAGTTTGTCGCCCAAAACGAAATCGCAAAAATGCAAATGAATGGTGAGTGGCTTGAAGGGACGCAATCAGAACAATTCACAGCTCAAGGTGAAACGTGGCAAATTGATAAACGATCCGAATCTACCATCAGTCCAAATGTACAAAAAATTGAAATACAAGTAAGTCTATTTAATAACGAAAGTGGCAAGGTTGAAGCAGGGATAACAAATATGGTGTTTTATAACTATCCAATTAAAACTGCTGCGCAAGTAAATCAACCATGAAAAAGTCATTAGGCTCTCATCGAAATGGCTTTACTTTAGTTGAGTTATTGGTTGCCATCGCGATTTTTGCGGTACTTTCAGCTTTAGGATGGAGAGTCTTTGATTATTTAATTAAGGTTAAAGATCGTAATGCAGTCCATGAAGAAAATCTGGGCCAACTACAAAGTGCATTTTTACAAATTCAACGAGATGCTTTACAAGTTGTTCCGATCACCGCAAATGTTGCTGGAGAAATTCAGCCTGCACTCATTTTAAATAATCAAAATTTGATCTTTAGTAAAGCGGGAGTCACTGATCCGCTTAAGCAAGGATTGTCTCCTTTTGAGCGAATTGAATATCAATATAATGCACAAGATAAAAAAATATATCGCCTGAAATATCCGAATTTAAATGTCAGTCAATCTGCTCAGCCACTTTCAAGTGTTTTATTGTCTGATGTAGAGCAATACCAAATTCAAATTTTAAATCCAAATGAGTTAATGCAGTGGCCAGAAGGTGCACTAGGGGCAGGTGATAATCAAGCTGCACAATTATTACCGAAAGGATTTAAGATTAAATTTACATTGCGTGAAGTCGAGTACGAGTGGATTTTTAGTTTACTTAACTCAGATTTTTTAATCGGCCAAAAGCGTTAAGGTTAAAGCAGAATGCTTAGATGTATAAGTAGTGATGATTTCTAATATGAAAAAACAACAAGGCATTGCACTGATTACGATTTTAATGATGGTGGCTTTGGCGACGATTATTGCTGCTACCATTGCAAAGCGTCAGTCCTATACCAATGAAAGCACTGCCTACTTAATGCGTCAGAATCAAGCAATGTATTATGCTAAAAGCGCAGAAACTTTCTTCTCAGAACTTTTGGTTCAAGATGCTGAATCAGAATCTCAGGTCGATTACTTACAAGAGAACTGGGCAAAGCCTATGCCAGGTTTTCCAGTGGATGGCGGTATGGTTTCAGGTCAAATTATTGATGAGTCCGGAAAATTTAATTTAAATAGCTTGCTGAACGAGAATGGCTTACCGAATGAAAATGCTCAGAAGTTTTTTGAAAATTTACTGAAGCGAGTCAATTTGAATCCAGATTTAAGTCAGGCGGTAATAGACTGGCAAGATAAAGATGATTTAACGATTGGCCCAATGGGGGCTGAGAGTGATTATTATATGGGCTTGTCTGAGCCGTATCTGGCTGCTAATACGATTTTCCATCATAAAGAAGAGCTTAAACAAGTCCGTGGTTTTGAAGGAAATCAATATGATTTAATTGCGCCGTATATTACGGCAATACCAAGCATAACAACCAAGATCAATATCAATACAGCGCCTGCAATGGTCTTGGCAGCAATGGATGAGCGCCTAGATGTTAATACGATTCAAAATTTATTGAATATGAAACAAAGCAATATGGAGTATTTTGAAAATACCAATGCACTTTGGAAAACCTCACCATTTGATACCATTGCACCTGAAAATAAGAAAATTTTTGAATCATTATTAGATGTGAAATCAACATTTTTTAAAGCACAGATTGAAGTGCTGTTGTCTGAACGAAAAAGACAATTCACCAGTTATCTAATGCGTGAGAATGGACAGGTTTATATTTATTCTCGCAGTTTGGCACCATTTTAATGCCGTTTGGCGCTATTCTAATTTAGTCAAAAAATCCTTTAATTTTAAGGATAATTTTTTAATACTTTTTGCCAATTGACTAAAACGTTAAAATTAATCAACTCGCCTGTAGATTTGATCTATAATCAAAGTTCTTAACGTTTTGTTGATTGCTGTGGCATATGTTAATTCGTAAGTTATTTAAATTTGAAAATGCGCATATTGTGCGTAATTGCACATCTGATCGTTGTAAACGGTCTATTCACGGTCATAGCTATAAAGTTGAGCTGTTATTAAAAGCTTCAAAACTTGACCATGGCCAAATGGTTTATGACTTTGGTTTATTAAAAGGTTTCATCAAAGATCTTTATGATAGTTTTGATCATGCCATTTGCTTTTGGCAAGATGACAACCCAGATTATATCCAAGCATGTAAAACCTTTAGTGCAAGATGGGTTTCTTTACCTGTTTCTCCTTCGGCAGAACAGTTTTCACGTATTTTTTTCTATTTGGCACAGCAAGTTTTACAGTCGACTGTGACTCAAAATGGTGAAGGGGATGTGGAAGTGTATTCTGTGATTGTTCATGAAACAGATACAGGCTATGCACAAAGCTTTATTGAAGATATTAAAAATGAGCAAATGGGTCTTTTGGCGCTAGATCAAATTATCTTCTCTGAGCAAATTGAGTCTGAATGGACGGATTCAAATATGTATCGTAATTTGAAATCGGGTTTGCAATTTCAAAATCCGGCTGTAGATTTGCAGGTTAAAGTATAAATTTAAAATGAGTAATGAATTCAGGATGGATCAGCAATGCAAATGACCGAACAAGACATGACGAAGTTAAATCAAGTTCGGTTAGAAGAAGGATGGAAAAATAGTTTAACCGAATTTTTACTGAGTGAACGGATGGATCAAATTCGTTCGTTTTTAAAAGAAGAAATTCAAGCAGACAAGGTTATATATCCGCCAAGTTCGCTTATTTTTAATGCCTTTAATACGACGCCATTGAGTCAGGTTAAAGCGGTGATTATCGGTCAAGACCCTTATCATGGACCCAATCAAGCGCATGGTTTAAGCTTTTCTGTGCAAAAGGGGGTTGCATTGCCCCCATCTTTGCGTAATATCTTTCATGAATTAAATTCAGATTTAGGCATTGCTCCTGCAAAACATGGTAATTTGACCCAATGGGCAGAAGAAGGTGTTTTACTGTTAAATAGCGTGTTAACTGTCGAAGCAGGTCAGCCTACATCGCATCAAAAACAAGGTTGGGAAGACTTTACCGATGCGGTGATCGATGTTCTAAACGAACAACGTGAACATATCGTATTTATCCTCTGGGGTGCGTATGCACAACGCAAAGGACAACGCATAGATCAAAATAAACACTTGGTATTAAAAGCTGCACATCCATCACCATTAGCAGCGAACCGAGGCGGTTTTTTTGGTTGTAAGGCGTTTTCTAAAACAAATAATTATCTTAAACAAAATGGCATTGAGCCGATTAAGTGGCAGCTGGAAGCATGACTATATCTCTTGATACGAACCAATATCATCCCGATTTAATCGTTGAAGAAGCGAACAATGGATGGCGGATCATTCGCTTAAATCGTCCTAAATCGCTTCATGCTCTTGATGAGTCGATCGTAACTGCACTTTTAAATGTGTTTGAAGACTATCACCAAGACAACAGTGTAAAGGCGATTTGGCTTGATTCAACAACACCTAAAGCTTTTTGTGCTGGCGGTGATGTGCGTAAACTTCGTCAATTGGTTATTAATAATGAAGTTGATGCCGCAAACAAATTTTTTGAGCAAGAATACGCTTTAGATTTGTTGCTACATAATTATGCTAAGCCCATTGTGGTCTGGGGTGAAGGTTATGTCATGGGTGGGGGCTTGGGCTTGTTTATGGCTGCTCCTTTCCGTTTAGTCACTCCTTATTCGCGACTTGCAATGCCTGAAGTGAACATTGGTTTATATCCAGATGTGGGTGCGAGTCGTTTCTTGGCAGATCGTGGACCAGTAGGACTATTTACGGGCTTAACGGGTTCAATTATGACTGCTGCAGGTGCTTATGGCATCGGCTGGGCGACTCATATTTGTGATGCTCAACGTGATGTTGTATTGCAGAAATTACTGGATATTGATTGGGCGCATTATCCAGCAGGTGATTTCCGTGCATTGGATGATACTTTAAACAGCTTGCATCGTCCTGTTTCTCCTGGTCCGCTACAAATTTCACTCGATGTGATTCATAGCGTTTGCCGTGGTTCTAATTTTGAGAGTGATTACGAGGCGATCATTGGTCTTAGTGATGCGCGAAGTGACTGGTTAAGACAAGCGAGTGAAAACTTAGGAAAAGGTTCGCCAAGCACAGCAGCGATAACTTGGTTGTTGTGGCAGTGGGGACGCCAAGTTCACTCTTGGAAAGAAGTATTTGATCTTGAAACTCAGATCTCGGACTGGAAAATTCGTCACCCTGATTTTGTAGAAGGTGTGCGTGCACGTTTGGTTGATAAAGATTTATCGCCAGAATGGCAAAAAACTGAAAATATGAGTTTGAAAGCTATTTTAGGTGAGAATCCTCCAGTGACCACAATTGAAAGCTGGAATACTTTGTTAAAACATTATGGAATAATTTAAATTTTTAATGTTAAACGAAGAAAACACGTTCAATTTAGAAGAAGTCTATACTGAAGAAGATGAAAAATGGATGCAGCTTGCTTATGAGCAAGCTGCATTGGCAGCCCAACTGGGAGAAATTCCAGTGGGTGCGGTCATTGTT
>JAHLFF010000248.1 GCA_018883945.1 Candidatus Acinetobacter avistercoris | reverse complement strand
TTTCGGATCCATATTGGCCTGAATTTTAAAGACAAAACCAGTGAAACCTTCTTCCGTTGCTTCTACTGTACGGTCTGCAGTTGGATGTGCTTTCGGTTCTGGTGCATATTGACTAAATGCATCCAAAACATGATCAACACCGAAGTTACCCAAAGCCGTACCGAACAATACTGGTGTTTGACGTCCTGCTAAGAATTCTTCACGATCCAATGGCTCATTGGCCATTTGAACCAATTCCAATGACTCTTCAAATGCAGTCCAAGCCAAATCACCAACTTTCTCACGTAAGTCTGGATAGTCATAGCCATCACGTGTTTCAATGTCGGTAATGGTTGAACCAAAACCAGCCTTATAGACATAGAATTTATTTTCAATCAGGTTAAATACACCTGCAAAATCTCGACCTGTACCCATTGGCCAAGTTAAAGGAACACAACGAATTTTTAATACATTTTCAATTTCATTCAATAATTCTAATGGATCACGAATTTCACGGTCCATCTTGTTCACAAATGAAATGATCGGTGTGTCACGCATACGACAGACTTCCATCAGTTTGATGGTTCGATCCTCAACACCTTTTGCACCATCAATCACCATCAACGCAGAATCTACGGCAGTTAAGGTACGATAAGTATCTTCAGAAAAGTCTTCATGTCCAGGGGTGTCGAGCAAGTTAATCATGTTCTTTTTGAATGGGAACTGCATCACCGACGTGGTAATCGAGATACCACGCTCCTTCTCCATTTCCATCCAATCTGAAGTTGCAGCACGGTCTGATTTACGGCTTTTTACCATCCCAGCAACCTGAATTGCTTGACCCCATAACAGAAGTTTTTCTGTCATGGTTGTTTTACCCGCATCGGGGTGGGAAATAATTGCGAACGTACGTCGCTGCGCGACCTGCGCCGCCAATTCTTCTTTAAAGCTCATTCAAAACACCTACTGCAGACACGCAGTGCAAATGATCAGATTCGATCAAAACATAAAATTTGCGATATTGTAGCAGATCAAAGAACAATTTGAATGTTGAGAATTCACGCGTTTTTATTGAATGTTTTATATTAATTATAATTTTGAATTATCTAAAGGTGGACTCTAAACGATCCACTGGCAGCGGCATCCCTAAGAGATAGCCTTGTAGTTGTTGACAGCCCATACGTTTTAAAATATCTGCTTGCTTCTGGGTTTCCACACCTTCCGCCGTCACGATTAAACCTAAACGATTGGCCAGCTGAATAATGCTTTCTAAAATAATTTCGTCTTTAGAACCCGGTGATAAGTTTTTAATAAATTCTCGATCAATTTTCAACTCATCCACAGGCAAGTTTTTTAAATAGAGGAAACTTGAATGTCCTGTTCCAAAATCATCAATCGCCAAGTTTATGCCTAAATTTCTTAAGCTTTCAAAGGTCCGAATACTCACATCAATATGATGCATCGCGGTTGATTCAGTAATTTCAATAATTAATTTATTCGGTTCGATTTGATATTTATCGAGTAATCTTTTTAAGGTTTCAACGAGCTGCTTATGTTCAAACTGTACCGCAGATAAATTGACAGCAATTGGACAAAAAGGCATTTTTTGCTTGGTCCAGCTTTTGATCTGTATGCACGCTTCTTCTAAAGCCCAATACCCCATTTTTATAATGAGTCCTGTTTGCTCTGCACCTTCAATAAACATGCCCGGTGCAAGTAAACCTAAACTTGGATGCTTCCAACGAATTAACGCTTCAACACCACAAATTTTAAAATCAACGGTAAATTTTGGCTGATAAAATAATACAAACTGTTGCTCTTCAACAGCTTTATATAAATCATTAATTAATTTGGACTGGCTACGCGCAATTTCTTGCTGATCGAGTGAATAATTAAAAACACTATACGTATTGCGCCCTTGTTCTTTAGACATGAGCATTGCAGCATCTGCATTGATTAACAAATCGTGTAGATTTGTACCGTGATCTGGATAGTACACCACGCCTAAACTTGCAGAGATATTGATTTCTTTATCTGAAAAAACAAAGCTTTCTTGAATGGTTTGTAAAATGGCATCGGTAATTTTTTCAGTTTGATCCACACAGAAGTGTTCAAGTACCAATAAAAACTCATCACCACCAATGCGAATAAGTTTATGGTGCTCTTCCAATAACGCACTTAAACGTTGAGATAACTCCACAAGGAGTTGATCCCCCACATGATGACCAAACGCATCATTAACAGCTTTAAAACGATCTAAATCAATATAGATGAGTGCTGTTTTATCTGTGGTTGGCTTCTTGGAAGAAAAAAGTGAATCTGTGTATTCAATTAAAAAAAGTCGATTCGGTAATTTGGTGAGATTGTCTGTGAGCGCTAAATTTTCGATTTCTTTATTTATTTTTAAAAGTTGCAGATTTCTTTCTTCTAAACGTAATTCTAAAACCGCCACCAAAAAACTGGCAATCAAGACCAAGCACGTCACGAAGATAATGACAAATAATAAAATGCCTTGCCCTTCATGAAATTCATCAAGCGTACCTAACTGCTCACCGAAAGTGTGAAATGATGCAGCGGCCATCCCTGTATAATGCATTCCCACTATACTGAACGCAATCATACATGCGACGGACAGTTTATAAAGTAAATTATTATTTGTAGAGTTCTTATATTTAAACAACAACCAAAAAGATAAACCTGATCCACAAATTCCAATGAGAACGGAAAAAATAACCAAGATGAAATCATACCTTACAACATGATGCGGCAGAACCAATCCCATCATTCCAGTATAATGCATACCTGAAATACCCATTCCCATTAAAAACGAACCGAGAATAAGCCGAGCAAAAGGTAAGGATTCTTGAGTTGTCAACCATACTGCAAATATTGATGCGCACGCTGCGATCACGAAAGAAAAGAACGTTAATCCCGTTGAGAAACTATGCCCTTCTGGTAAATGACATGCCATCATTCCAACGAAATGCATAATCCAGATGGCTAAGCCGAAAACCAACCCGCTCAGAATCAACAGAATTTTTTTACTGATTGGGCTTTTATTGCTTTCCATGAGTTGACCAAATGAAATCGCAATGTAACAGGTGATCACTGCCGCTACAACAGAACCCGCCACCATTGCATAATCATAACTCATGTGAATCATATCAAGATTATTCCATTCCTGAAGCTAGTTATAGTTTTACAATAGCGCCAAATGCAGCGAATACGTGTAAGTATATACATCTTTTAATGAGCAGTTTTCGTTTACAACGATATCACCATCTCATTGAAGGTCAAGTTCTTTTTGACTCAAGAAAACAAAAAATGGCATATCTTGATATGCCATTTTTAACTTAAATTAATGAGTAGTTTTACTGTTTCTGAACAGCGATTAAATCCAACAATATATTTACAGATTCGGTCACAAAAGTTTCCTCTTCAGGTAAAGCTGGACGTTGGTTTGTTTTCATTTTTGCTCTAGATTCTGCCAGTGCATCCAAAGTCGCTTGGTAAGTTTCCCAGTTGGCATAAGGTTTTTTACCTGATGCTTCACGGCGAGCATTTTCGGCAGCCAAGGTTTGTTTCTCTAAAGCCAACAGTTCAGCTTTGCGTTGTGCTAAATCTAAAACAACACTTTTTTGATCTTTAGCCGACTTAGCAATACTTTTACGCGCATCTAAATACTTAAATTGAGCATCTTTTGCGACACGTTGTTGAGAAAGCGTCGTTAACTGTTGCACATAAGGTCGAATTTCACCTTCACGTTTAAACGGTGCTGTTGGAATCGTATCCCACTCTAAAGCGTTCTTCGCTTTACGCTCACCAAATTCTTCATCGTAAATATCTACCAATTTGATATCTGGAACAACACCTTTGTTCTGTGTACTTCCACCTGTAATTCGGTAGAATTTTCGCTGTGTCAGTGTCGCCTGACCATAAGCCAAGCTGTCTAACTGAACTTGCGCAGTTCCCTTACCTGTCGTTGTACTACCAATCACAATACCACGACCATAATCTTGTATCGCAGCAGAGTAAATTTCACTCGCAGAAGCAGATGCCAAATTGATCATCACTGCCAATGGCCCCGTATAGGTTTGAGCACCGCGATCATTGTCTTCGAACACACTGACATTGCCGTTACCATCACGAATTTGAACGACAGGCCCAGATTTAACCACCTGTCCAATCATTTTCGCGACTTCTTCAAGTGACCCCCCTGGGTTGTTTCGTAAATCGACAACAATCCCAGCCACTTTTTTACTCGCCAAAGATTTCAAGGCATTATTGGTGTCTTCAGCGACAGAACGGTAATTATCTCCTGCTCGGCGTGCACGATAGTTCAAATAGAAAGAAGGAATTTCAATTACACCAATCGTATATTTTTTACCATCACGTGTAATATCAACTGTACGCGAGCGTACACCCGCATCTTCTTCCTGAATCACATCACGGACGATCGTTACACTGCGTGCTTGGCTCATTGATGCACCTGCACCTAAGAGTTTCACAGTGACCTTCGTGCCACGCTTACCGCGAATTAAACCGACAATTTCAGAGCTTGTCCAACCCACGACATCGACCATCTTATCGCCATCTTGAGCGACACCAATAATTCGATCTCCAGATTTAACTTGTCCCGTTTTGCTCGCAGGACCGCCATCAACAATGGTCTCGATTTTGGTATAATCTTCATTGCCACGTTCTGGACGGATTGAAACCCCAATCCCTTCTAGCTGTAATGTGGTTTGACGATTCAACTCCATCGCATCTACAGGCGGGAAATAGTTACTGTGCGGATCATATGTCGCAAGCATCGCATTCAAGGTCTTGTCTAAAACGTCATCACTTTTAATACGAGACATACGCTCTAATTGACGAGTATAACGTTTCGTCAATGTTTGAACGGGCGTGAGATCTTCAGCAGCTGTTAAATCCTGACCATCTGCCAGAGATGGATCATCTTTCAGTGCTTTTTGCTTAGCAGCATCTTCTTCTTTCGCAATGGTCAGATTGATCAATTGAGAAACCAGCATTTTTTTCCAATGCACTTCTTGTTCTGCTTTGGTATTAAAAAACGGTGCTTTTTCTCGATCTGTTTCAATAAAAACATTCGGTTGATTCAGATTTTGTGGCTTTTTCAGCTCTGCCAGCATGAACTCATAAAATGTTTTTAAGCGTGTGCGATATTGTGCATGAATGGTATACGGCCCTTCAAGGTTACCCGCCTTCAATGCAGCGCCAAAAGTTGGACCATACTTTTTCTTATAACTCGCAACTTCACTGGCTAAAAATAAGCTATGGTCTGCATCCAAACTATCTAGATACATATCTAAAATTCGGTTTGACGTATTCGCATCTAAACGCATATTTAAATAATGTTGACGATCCACCAAGGTTGCCAACTGGCGAGAAACCAATGCTTGCTCTTGTGTAGGTAGAATTTTCTGAGCCATTACAGCGGTGGATTCATTGGCTGCAATGGCTGTATTCATTGCATGACTAAAAAATAAACCACCTGTTGCCAATGCAACTGCGCAAGCTATTGTTTGAAGTTTCATAAATACTTTGTCTTTCCTTGGATGAACCAAATTCAATCGTGTTTTTGATGAGAACCCTTCAGATTCAGAATCTTAAACAACTTTTTATGTTTATAACGAATAGTTTTAACATAATCTACCCCGATAAAATGTAGCAAATCATTGCAACTTTGGGGTATTGTTTTCTTTTTTAAAACTATAATCTCGGATTCCACTATGATTGGCGCATTGATGCTTGATATTGCGGGCACAAAACTTAATCAAGAAGATATTCAACTATTAGGCGCTCCGCAAGTCGGTGGCATGATTTTATTTGCAAGAAATATTGAATCTCCTCAACAAGTACGTGCATTAACCGATCATATGCGTCAAATACGCCCAGATATTTTGATTGCCGTTGATCAAGAAGGTGGTCGTGTTCAACGTTTAAAACAAGGATTTACATTACTACCAGCCATGGGTAGCTTTGGTCAACTTTATTTGACTGAACCAAAACGTGCTGTGGAACTTGCTGAGTTATGCGGCTGGCTCATGGCAATTGAGGTTTTAGCTGTAGGTATTGATTTTAGTTTTGCCCCTGTTTTAGACATCAATGCCATCAGTGATGTGATTGGCGACCGTGCTTTTGCAGAAAATGTATCCGATATTATCCCTCTCGCAGCGGCCTTCATGAACGGAATGAAGCGTGCTGGCATGGCCAATACAGGTAAACACTTTCCTGGACATGGCTCAGTTAAAGCGGATTCACATGTTGCAGCAGCAATCGACCTTCGCAGTTATGAAGAAATATATCAGCATGATATGCAAAGCTTCATTCAGCTTAAACCGCAGCTGGATGCGCTCATGCCTGCACATGTCATTTATGAAAATATTGATCCCAATCCTGCAGGTTTTTCTCCCTACTGGATTCAAAAAGTTTTACGCCAAGATTTAAGTTTTGATGGCGTATTATTTTCCGATGATCTCACCATGCAAGCAGCCTGTGTGGCAGGCGGCGCCGATGCCCGCATACTTGCGGCATTAAATGCGGGCTGCGATATGGGATTGGTTTGTAACGAGCGTGAGGCAGCTTGCTTGGCGCTTAAAGCCATTGAAAATCTTCCTCTACCGAACCAAGAACGTTTAGAAAGAATGCGTGGTCGAATCCCTCAAATCAGTATCGGGGATCAATTAGATTTAGGAGATGAGTGGAGATCTGTCAAAAAAATCATTGAAGATTTTAGAAATTCACTATAAAAACACAAGGAACACGTTGCGTGTTCCTTTTCAGTTCTCACATGATCTGGAATCGGAATACGTTTCGCTATAAAAATATTGATTCAAACTTCTACATCGCGCTGATCTAAAACTAAAATAGAGAAGGATTGTTATGTCTAAATCAGACCTGTCTAAACATCGACATATTTCATTTACTGCTCACTACACGGGCTATATTTGGTTTCAGATGGGGATTTCCCATCCTGCACTTGCAACAACCAAAGGAAAGTTATTTGCAACGCTAGCCAATCCAGTAGAGACCCTTGCAGAAAAATATGTCGGTGGAAGCATGCGCACCACATTAAAAACACGTCATACCCTCTTAGATGAGCATTTAACGCAATTAATTGAACGATATCCAAATTTACAAGTATTAGAAATTGCTGCGGGCCTTTCACCACGTGGCTGGTGGTTTAGACAACAATTTCCACATATTGATTATCGCGAATTAGACTTACCTGCGATGGCTGCAACAAAACAAATTGCCTTAGAACAAATCGATCCCAATAGTCCGCAAGTTCTTTCAGCTGATTTATTTACCGAAGATTTTCAAAAGGCATTTGCTGTTTTTGATTCTGAGCGACCATTGGTCATTATTAGTGAAGGCTTGATTAATTATTTTGATAAATCACTTCTTGCGCAGCTTTTAAAATCAATTGTGCAATATGGACAAGTATTTAATACTTTGCACTACCTCACTGACCTTTATCCTGAGCCGATCACCAACAAACTGGCCAAAGTCATTTGGTCGAGTAGTAAATTATTAAAACTCATGTCTCGTAGCGCCTTTAGTTTTCATTTTATCAGTCCAAAAGAGGTACGAGATTTCTTTCATACAGCAGGTTTTGATCACGTTGAGGTGATTCAACCACAACACTATTTCCAAAATAAATCCGATTCTGTGGATCAAAACAGTGTAGATGAACATTTAGGTGATTTGGTCTGGATGGTTCATGCTCAGGGACTAAAAAAGTGACATGGCGTTTTAACATAATGCTTTAACATAGCGCCTAGACATAATGCCTTGACATAACAAGGTGACCCAAGCATGTGTCATAACCATAACCTGACACATTGATGGTGAAATAACTTTATTGATCTCGTTTATTGATGATGCTTCTCTTTTAAATCACTGAAGATACATTGAAGAAGCAGAATGCATCATTTCTTCAATGGTTTTTTTCTTGTGCTATAAAATGGAAAAGTCGGTCCGCAACTTCAAAACAACCATGCTTAAATAAAGCACGTACACCTTGCTCACTTGTTTCAAAAATCAAACATTCAACCTTAAAATCACCTTCTTCATCTCGTAAATGAAGCGCTAAATCACGTGTATTTTGATTGATAAAATCTAAGTGCAAGTCATCTGTTTTGAGTAAAACTCCAAAATAATTGATATTTTCAATTTCTACATCAATGACTTTATCTAAAGTACGATGCGTTAACTGTGTGTGAGGATGCGTGATTTTCACCCGCGCCTCTCCACGGCGATCTAAGTTCTCAATTTGCTGACGTTTTAATGCGATGATGCCTTCAATATTTTCAATCGATTCTTCTTTTAAAAATGCCGTGAACAAATTCATGGTTTCTTTACGACGCTGCAATTGGGGTACATGGTCAGCATTAGCAATCATCGCAAACTCTACATCTGGACATTGCAATGCAAAGTTTGCATTTTCATATGGCAAGGTAAAACTGTCATATTGCCCACACGCCACCAATGTTTTACATTGCGGCACTGGAACATTATCGAGTTTCAACAGACGATTACAGTTGATTTCATAACGCTCTTGTTCAGTATTAGAAAATGCAGCCATTTGCTTAAAGAATAAACGCTTGGCCGTAGGCGACATACGCGTTTGCTCTAACTGTGCATGATTAACCAGATACAAAATAACAGCCTGACCAAATTCGTCCATACGTTGTTCTTGCATGAGCATTAATGATTCTTCTAATAACATGCGCCAGCTTTTGCGTGTTTTTTGCATTACGCCCATCAAGATCATGCGATTCATAAGTTCAGGACGTTGAGCGGCAAAACAAGAGGCGACCACAGACCCCAAAGACATTCCCATCATGGAAACTTTGGTAATCCCAACGCCATCTAACCATTCTCCCAACATGGTTGAAAGTTGAGGAATATCTAAAGTCGCTGCTGATAAACCTGTATCACGGTTGGTAATTTGTTGATTCGAACCAAGAGAAGGTAAATCGATCAGAATGACTGGACCTTTTTCAAACAGTTGCTCAACACAATATTTATATGAATTGAAGTTTTGAAAAGCTCCTCCAACAATCACAATCGGTGTGTTATGCAAAGTCAGTGGATCAGCGATAGCCATATATTCAATTTTCCAACCGTCGATCCACGTCACACGAGGCGGTTGTTTAAAGCTATTTTTATTGTAAATATCAAAAAAACTAAATCCTGAACTATGAGGATGCTCTTCTAAATCCATTTTCATGATGGAATTCATTCCCTTATCTCCTTTTGGCTTTATTGTTTTAATTTGCAAGCCAGACAATCCGACAAAGTTCACAAATATAATTATTTTTGCAACTTAGCCTACACTCTCACTCATTCTATACAAATGCGTGTTTTATATGCAATCACTGTTCTGACTATTTATCTTGTTTCTAAGGCTAAAAATTAAAAAAAAGAGTTACAAGTTTTATTCTGTTGGGTTTTTTATTGAATAAACATAGATTGTTATAACCTCGGCTGCTACTATTTAAGCGAGATTTTTAAATAATCAAGATCGCTATGCAAGAGTCCATCGAACAGTATATGCAAATGTTAGGTCAAAATGCGCGAGAAGCTTCACGCTTCTTGGCTGGTGCCTCTACATTTGAAAAAAATAACGCTTTGTCCGCTATTTACACCGCTTTAAAAAATAGCGAAGTGCAAATTTTAGCTGCCAACAAAATTGATATGACCAAAGGTCATGATAATCAACTAGACAGCGCATTACTGGATCGTTTGGAACTTACGCCCACACGCTTTAAAGGCATGTTAGATGGCTTAAAAGATGTCATCAGTCTCGTCGATCCAATCGGTGAAATTACCGATTTGGCATATCGTCCATCTGGAATTCAACTGGGTAAAATGCGCGTTCCGCTGGGTGTCGTCGGCATGATTTATGAATCACGCCCTAATGTCACTTTGGAGGCTGCTTCTCTTGCGATCAAATCTGGCAATGCCATTATTTTAAGAGGCGGTTCAGAAGCGCTTGAGTCGAATAAAGCCATCGCGATTGCCATTCAACATGGTTTACAGGCAGCGGGAGTGCCTGAAAACTCAGTTCAGGTGGTCAATACTGTCGATCGCGCTGCGGTAGGTCAACTCATTACCCTGTCAGAGTTTGTTGACGTGATTATTCCACGTGGTGGGAAAAGCTTAATTGAACGTATTACCAATGAAGCAACCATTCCCGTGATTAAACATTTAGATGGTAATTGTCACGTTTATGTTGAAGCACAAGCAGATTTACATAAAGCACTACCTATCGCGCTGAATGCTAAAACGCATCGTTATGGCGTGTGTAATGCGATGGAATCTCTGCTGGTAGATGAGCAAGTAGCAGATGAGTTTCTTCCACTCATCGCTGAGCTGTATGCTGAGAAACAAGTGGAGTTACGTGGCTGCTTAAAAGTACAGAAAATTTTAGGTGATGCCGTCAATCCGGCCAGTGAAGAAGATTGGTATGAAGAATACCTAGGTCCTATTCTTGCCGTGAAAGTCGTGAGTGGATTAGAAGAAGCGATTTTACATATTAATAAATATGGTTCGCATCATACAGATTCAATCATCACAGAAAACTTCAGTACTGCACGTAAATTCCTAACGCGTGTGGATTCAAGTTCGGTTATGGTCAATGCTTCTACACGTTTTGCTGATGGATTTGAATATGGTCTCGGTGCTGAAATTGGTATTTCTACGGACAAAATTCATGCCCGTGGTCCAGTTGGTTTGGAAGGACTGACTTCACAAAAGTGGATTGTTCTGGGTGATGGTCAAATTCGTCAATAACATTTGAACCGCAATATTTGAATCTCGACATTTAAAACGAAAAGTTTGAATGACACTCGATTTTGAATGACACTCGATTTTGAATATCACTCGATTTTAAATAGTACTCCATCAGTAAATCTTCAATCTGTTCAGTTACGCCCATGTCGCTGAACAGAGTTACAACAAAAAAGCTTTTCAGGCGCAGTAGCATCAATACATAACAAAAATCTGAGGAAAGCGTGATGTTCTACTATCTCATTATCACTACATTTATTTTGGCACTCAGTGTATCGCTACTGGTGATGTGGTTATTCTCAAGTTCGATCAACGATATCTTAGCGCGTATCATTCATGATCCCATTCACAGCGCATGGGCGAAATACACCAAGTTTGCTGGCATGGTTGTTGGAACATCGTCTGGTATTCGAATATATGACATGGAAAAATACATCACGCCATTAACCTATACGGGCGAAAATCAAAAAAATATCATTATCGAATTAACCCAAGAGCGTTGGTTTTTAGAAATTTATCGAACTATTATTGAAACATTACAAGGCTTAGCTTGGATGATGTTAATCTTCTTTATGGTGGCACTGTTTGCTTATGTTATCGTTCGCAGGTCTGAAGCTAAATACAAAGCCTAAAAAAGATGTCGCCAAAAATAAAATCATGCCTCAATCAAAATCAAGCTCAAGATAAAATCAGTTCTAAGCTAGATACAAAAAAAGAATGACAATTTACAGAATATTTGTGCCTTAAAAAGAAGCATGTTATGTTTTATTCATCGACAAATATTTGAACCAAGACACCATTATTTCATTAGAAAATGGAATCTGTAAGCTAATAAATTCTAGTGATTATTGTGTAATCAGTCGATAGTGCTTAAGTCTAATCACCTAAAGTCTATCTAGGACAAAAAAAAACGCCATGATACAAATACGCCCAGATCAAGAAAAGCACTTCTGATCATGGGTACAACAACAAGCAAATCCTAAAATCGTCGGCCAAGGAAACCTCATGCCTAACTCAGTTCTTATCATTAATTGCGGATCTTCTTCCATTAAGTTTGCCTTATTACTTAAAGATCAAAATTTCCGAATTCATGGACTCGCTGAGAATTTGGGTACGCCCAATGCGCGGATTAAAGGGGTGACTATGGGCAATGAACCTGTTGATATTCATATTCCCAATGCAGATCATAAAGAAGCCTTAGAAGTCGGTTTATCTCGTATCGCAAATCACAAGCCCGATGCAATCGGTCATCGTATTGTGCATGGCGGAAAACTCACTCAAGCAGAGCTGATTACTGACGATATTATTGATATCATTCGTGCTGCTACACCCTTAGCACCTTTACACAACCCTGCGCATTTGGTGGGTATTGAAGCGACCCGTCGCTTGTTTCCTGACTTACCTCAAGTTGCGGTATTTGATACCGCATTCCATCAAACTATGCCTGCACATGCTTATCGTTATGCTGTGCCTAAATATCTATATACCGAACATAACGTGCGTCGCTATGGTTTCCATGGAACAAGCCATGCCTATGTATCTGAGCGTGGTTCAGAACTCGCAGGCAGTTATAAAAAAGGCGGTTGGTTAACAGCACATTTAGGTAATGGTAGCTCAACTTGTGCGATTTGGAATGGTCAAAGCATAGATACCTCAATGGGTTTAACACCATTGGAAGGTTTGGTGATGGGCACGCGTAGCGGTGATGTGGATCCTAGCTTACACAGTTTCCTTGCCAAAAATTTAGGCTGGGATATTTATAAAATTGATAAAATGTTGAATAGCCAATCTGGCCTTCTCGGTTTATCAGATCTTTCAAATGATATGCGTACACTCATTGAAGCATCTGAAAAGGGTCATGAAGATGCAACGCTTGCCATCGAAGTATTCTGCTATCGTTTGGCAAAATCATTGGCGGCACTCAGCTGTGGTTTACCACGTTTAGATGGCTTATTCTTCACTGGTGGTATTGGTGAGAATTCTGCATTTATCCGTGAAAAGACTTTGTCTTATCTACCGCATTTTGACTTTAACTTTAGTAAAGAAAAAAATGACAGCTTAAAACGTGGTACTGAAGGACGTATTGATGCAGGTACAGGTCCACAAATTTGGGTTGTTCCTACAGATGAAGAAGGACGCATTGCGCAAGAAACAACGCTGGTTGTTAATCAAAAAATGAGTACTTCAAATGTAAAAAAGTCTCAAGCTGAGATTACAACGGCATAGAATATTGACATTGATAGCTTACAAACACTGAGCCTAACTTTTTAAATTTTGAAATATTGATTATGAAAACAATTTTACTAGTACCTACCGGGGAAGGTGTCGGACTGACGTCAGCATGCTTAGGCTTAATCTATGCTTTAGAATGCCAAGGGGTTAAAGCGGGCTTCTTAAAACCATTTTCACAAGAAGAGCACGCCAATACTGCCGACCCAAGTACCGCGCTGTATCGCCACATCTCTAAAAACAAAACCGTTGAACCTATCGCGTATAACATCATTAATCAGCAATTAAGTGCAGATCAAAGTGATGAGTTACTTGAAGAGGCTGTCCGCTTACATCGTCAAATTGCGAAAAATCATGACCTGATCATTGTTGAAGGCTTGGTGCCGAATAGTCGAGATGCCTTTGCTTCTGAACTGAATGCTCAATTGGCTCAGGCGCTTGATGCCAAAGTGATTATTGTCAGCAATGCAAATATTCAAAATACGGTCGCGACTGCAGATAAAGTTGAAAGCCAACTACGTCATTTTGGTGGAGCTACAAACAGTCGCACTACTGGCGTATTGTTTATGCGGACCAGAGGCTTACCTGAAGAGTCAGCACAAATTCCTGTGACGATTGATCTAAGCCTTCGTTTGGTGACTGAGACAGAAAATTTTGTAAAAAGTATTCAAAAAACGCATGCACGAATTGGTTCAGAAAACTTTCCCGTGATTGGCATGGTGCCTTTCAGCAATACATTAAGTGTTCCTCGTATTTCGGATATAGCACTTCATATTCAAGCGGAATGGGTCAATTTAGGTGAAGCAAAACAACGCCGAGTTTTACACAGTAGTTTAATCGCGTCTAATATCGAACATGAATTAAATAAGTTCGTTGCTGGAGAGCTGATCATTAGTGCATCTGACCGAATAGATGTCCTTTTGGCGGCAAGTCTTGCGAGCAGTAATGGAATTCCATTGGCTGGTTTGGTTTTGACTGAACAGTATCGACCGAATTCATTGGTCTTCGATTTCTGCCAAACCGCAATAAAAAATGGCTTACCCATTCTTCAAACGTCATTAAGCACTTTTGAAACTGCACAAAAACTTTCAAATTTAAGCAATGAAATTCCTGTAGATGATATTGAGCGCGCAGAGCAAGTCACACGCTTTGTCTCAAGTCATATTAGTGCGGAATGGATCACTCAAATATTAAATGGCTCTTATCAACCACGTCTTTCTCCATCTGCTTTTCGTCATGAACTTGTACAAAAATCGATTGAAGCCAAAAAACGTATCGTGCTTCCCGAGGGTGACGAACCTCGTACGATTCAGGCAGCAGCAATATGCCAGTCTAGAGGTATTGCCGATTGTATCTTACTTGCAAAACCTGAATCGGTAATTGAGATCGCCAAAGCACGTAATATCATTTTACCTGATCATCTCGAAATCATTGATCCAGATTCAATTCGTGATCGTTATGTAGACAAAATGGTTGAGCTGCGTAAAGGAAAGTTATCGGACATTCAAGCGCTTGAACAACTTCAAGACACTGTCGTCTTAGGAACCATGATGCTAGCGCTGGACCAAGTTGATGGTCTGGTTTCTGGTGCTATACATACTACGGCCAATACGGTTCGTCCTGCATTTCAGCTAATAAAAACCTCCCCTGACTATTCACTCGTCTCCTCGATCTTCTTTATGCTTTTACCCGACGAGGTCTATGTCTATGGAGATTGTGCAATTAATCCAGATCCAAATGCTGAACAATTAGCTGAAATTGCAATTCAATCTGCAGATTCAGCCAAAGCCTTTGGTATCGACCCTCGTATTGCGATGATTTCATACTCGACGGGTACTTCTGGCACAGGCGCAGATGTTGAAAAAGTGGCAGAAGCAACACGTATCGCTAAAGAACGCCGCCCCGATTTACTCATTGATGGTCCGCTTCAGTACGATGCAGCATCGGTGGAAAGTGTCGGACGCTCAAAAGCGCCAGACTCAAAAGTGGCTGGACGTGCAAATGTGTTTATTTTCCCAGATTTGAATACTGGCAATACCACCTATAAAGCGGTACAACGCTCTGCAAACGTGATCAGTGTTGGTCCAATGCTGCAAGGTTTAAACAAACCTGTGAACGATTTATCTCGTGGTGCTTTAGTTGATGATATCGTATTCACCATCGCATTAACGGCCATTCAATCAGCACAGCAAGAGACTTAAACAACAGCGTTGAATGCAGACCAGTTGTTTAAAATCTGTTTCGATAAAACTGAATGAATAACGTCTGGTTTCATAAATTTGATTGAATAAAAGAGTGCGGCCATCTATTAAACATAGGTGGCTTTTTATGATTAATAACTATTAATTGACTTCTTTGATAAGTCCTTCTTCACACAACACACTCATCATGAGTATTCACTCATCCCAATCTTCATGCAAAGAAAGAATAAATTTTTACAGATCAAATTAGTGCTGCTCAATGAGCATTTTTTGATTGATGAAAGTCTATTGGAATATATACATGAGCGCAGCGCTCATCAAAAAAGTTGATCAGCGATCAACTTTTTATGAATCATTTTTTAAAATGCTCTTAACTAATTTAAACGCTCTTAAGCGAATAGAATAAAAAGTTCTTGTTAATCTACAGTAGATAGGTCCAGATTAAGTGTCCCAGAATAAAACCGATAATTGAATAAAGTGTAATAATGAAAAAAACAAAAAAAGCTTTATTTTTCTTTTTTAAAGAATTCATAACCTTACCCTTACTGTTTCGTATTTTAATTAAGATTATCTCATACCTATAACAAAAAATGGCTGTTTAATTCTTTTATAAATTCAATAATTTTCATGTTTTATTCTCAATGTATATCGCTTAATAAACTGATGATACGAACCGATGAGATGAACTAATTGAGCTCTTGATTCGTATACTCTCTAAGCTCTCGGCCAAGGTTCATCCAAAAACTATTATACAATTAAGAATCAACATGTAGTTTAAATTGAGCTTTTTGAATTTGCTTTACAGATTTCACAGCTGAGTTAATTCGTATTTAATGCTTATATTTATCAGTCTAAATTGCAGTGCTACCTATTAAAATATTTGCACTTAGATTTGCGCTTAGACTTTCGCTCAAATTTTCGCTAAAAACCCCAAAAGTCTTTTGATATCCCTTATAATTTAGCCCGCTAGCCAACAGCCCGCTCAAGAGATATTTGATATGACAACTATTATCAAGCAAGACGACTTGATCACATCGGTAAAAGATGCGCTACAGTTTATTTCTTACTATCATCCTCAGGACTTCATCCAAGCGATGAGCCGTGCTTATGATCGTGAAGAAAATAAAGCTGCTAAAGATGCAATTGCGCAAATTTTAATTAACTCACGTATGTGTGCAGAGGGTCACCGCCCAATCTGCCAAGACACTGGTATTGTCAACGTATTCGTTGAAGTGGGTATGGATGTTAAATTTGATTTAACCATGGGCTTAGACGATGCAATTAACGAAGGTGTTCGTCAAGGTTACTTAGAAAATTCAAACATTTTACGTGCATCTGTTTTAGCTGATCCAGCATTCGGCCGTAAAAACACCAAAGACAACACGCCTGCTGTGATTTATCACAAACTTGTTCCAGGCAATAAAGTTGATATTACTGTTGCTGCAAAAGGTGGTGGTTCAGAAAATAAATCTAAACTTGCGATGCTTAATCCATCTGACTCTATCGTAGACTGGGTACTGAAAACTGTTCCAACTATGGGTGCAGGCTGGTGTCCACCAGGCATGCTTGGTATTGGTATTGGTGGTACTGCTGAAAAAGCGATGATGCTTGCCAAAGAATCTTTGATGGAAGAGATCAACATGGACGAGTTACTTCGTCGTGGTCCACAAAGCAAACTTGAAGAACTTCGTATCGAACTGTTCGAAAAAGTAAATGCCTTAGGTATTGGCGCACAGGGTCTTGGCGGTTTAACGACTGTACTTGATATCAAAATCAAGGATTATCCTTGCCACGCTGCGGGTAAACCAGTCGGCATGATTCCAAACTGTGCAGCAACTCGCCACGCTCACTTCACGCTCGATGGTTCAGGTATTGCAAATATTGTTGCACCTAAACTGTCTGACTACCCTGAAGTAACATGGGATTCATCGACATCTAAGCGTGTCGACCTAGACAATATTACACAAGAAGAAATGAATGCTTGGCAACCAGGCGACACCTTACTGTTGAATGGTACGATTTATACAGGTCGTGATGCTGCACATAAACGTATGTGTGAAATGCTCGACAACGGTGAAGAACTTCCTGTAGATTTTAAAGGGAAATTCATTTACTACGTTGGCCCAGTTGATCCTGTAGGTGATGAAGTGGTTGGTCCTGCAGGCCCAACTACAGCGACACGTATGGATAAATTTACTCGTCAAGTTTTAGAAAATACTGGTTTATTCGGTATGATTGGTAAAGCAGATCGTGGTCCAACAGCAATTGAAGCCATCAAAGACCATAAAGCAACTTATCTTATGGCAGTCGGCGGTGCAGCGTACTTAGTGTCTAAAGCTGTACGTCAAGCTGAAGTTGTCGCTTTTGCAGACTTAGGTATGGAAGCAATCTACAAGTTTGTGGTTGAAGACATGCCTGTATCTGTTGCAGTTGATGTGAATGGTACGTCTATTCATGCGACTGCACCAAAAATTTGGCAAGCAAAGATTGGTAAAATCCCAGTCATTGATGCTGCAGCCAATTAAGATTTAAAGATATTCATAAAAAAGCACCTTGAGAGGTGCTTTTTTTTGGGCTTAAGATTTTTCATGCTTAAGTTTTTCAAAGTGACTATTCATTCCACTATCAGATTGTTATGATTTCATAGACATTGAGCATGCATCAAAAAAGCATGATACGTAAATTTTTATATAAATTAGAGCTATCTAGATGAAAAAAATCCTTCAAAATTTGTTCCATTTTAATATCATCGTATCGACTCTGTTATTGAGCAGTATGTCTTTTGCAGCACCTATTCAAGACTCAAGTATTGAAAAACTGATGCAACTTTCAGACATCAAAGGCATCATCAAAAAATCAAATCAAGAACTTAAACCCATGTATGATCAACAAGCAGAACAGATTCTAAAAGATGCTCTGATTGTCGATAATTTAAATGAAAAAGAACAAGAAGCCGCACTCAAAATATCTGAACTCATTTCCTCACTCACAACCAATGTCACGGAAGATCAACAATTTTATGACATGATCAAAAATGCCTACAAGAAAGCATATACTGAGGAAGAAGCACAAGCCTACATTGCTTTTCTAAGCACGCCAGTCGGCAAATCGATTACCCAAAAAAGCACTTTATTAATGGGAGAATTAATGAAAGAGTCGATGGAAATAACACAACAACGCCTAGAAAATCCGACCCAAAAAGCAGAATTCATCAGCAAGCTTTCAGACATTATAGAACCTTTAATAAAGTCTAAAAACTGATGATTTAAATAGAATGACTCAATAAAAAATGAGTCGCAAAATTTTACCAAGTCATTGGATTCCATAATTTAAAAGGCTCTTTCAGACGGACATCATCACTGGCTTTATATTTGCCACTATCGATTTTTTCTTTGCTTTTTAGTACTTCACCAGTTGGCGTAATTTGAGCGACATAATTTAGACCTGGTGACTTCAGCTGCGTCATACCAATTTCTTTCAAAGCCTGTCGAATCGGCATTTGCATCAATGGACCCACTCTGAGTAGTTCTTCACCACCATTTGGCCCACCACGAAATTGCTCTTCTTCGTATTTTAAAAAGTACTGCTGCCCTGCTTTCACACTAAAGTGCGCAGATAAAGGCTTTTGAAAATGCAGCACTGTCAATGGACGACTTAAGCTGAGTTTATAGTCCCCTTCAGCCAATTCAATCCAATAATAATGGTTGCTGATCAAACTCGGAATACGCTTACCATTTAAGAAAAAACTCTGTGCAATAATTTCTTGTCGATTCCATTGACTATCAGGACGATATAAATAAAGCACTGCTGCATTTTGATGCTGAGGCTTTACCAATTTAAAATATTGACCGGGTTGTTGATTGACCCAGGAACCAACCGAAAAACCACTCACTTTGTATTGATCTAATTTTGAGGAGATAAAACTCGATTTCTCTGCAAAGTTTACTGGATCTAAAGTTGAAATAATCTGATTTTGAGCAACAGTTTGCTGATTCGGTGCATGACTACACGCAACCAAGCCACTACCAGTCAAAAGAATTAAAGTTAAAAAGCGCATGATTATCCCTCATCACGTATTTTTATTTTGTTTGGTTTTAAATGATCTTATGAATTTAGCTTAACATTCCAAGCCAATATAAAAAATAAAAAAGGCGAGGAAAGTCTCACTTTCCCCACCTTTTCGGATGAAATACAGTAAATTAAAGATTCACTGTAAAATTTTATGCAGATTTACTGTCTAAAATTTTTAAATCCACTTTTTCTTCAATCACTTGTTCAGTTTTTTTCTGACGTTCTGATTGATACTCTGGCGCTGCTTTATCTTTAATAACGGCTTCATTGATAATCACAGTTCCAACATCAGTACGACTTGGTAAGTCATACATTGTTTCAAGCAAAACATTTTCTAAAATTGAACGTAAACCACGAGCACCAGTATTGTGTTCTTGCGCTTTTTTTGCAATCGCAAGCAAAGCAGACTTTTCAAAGACTAAATCAACATCTTCCATTTCGAAAAGATATTGGTATTGACGAGTCAAAGCATTTTTAGGCTCAGTCAAAATCTGCATCAACGCTTCTTCATCAAGTTCTTCAAGCGTAGCAATCACAGGTAAACGACCAATAAATTCTGGTATTAAACCAAATTTCACCAAGTCAGCAGCTTCAACTTGACGGAAAAGTTCAGATAATTTTTTACCATCATCTTTAGATTTCACATCTGCCGTAAAGCCAATACCACCTTTTTCTTGACGCTGTTGTACCACACGCTCAAGACCTGAGAATGCACCACCACAAATGAACAAGATGTTCGACGTATCAATTTGAATGAATTCTTGTTGTGGATGCTTACGACCACCTTGAGGTGGAATAGAGGCAACCGTACCTTCGATCATTTTCAAAAGCGCTTGTTGAACACCTTCACCAGACACATCACGAGTAATCGATGGATTTTCAGATTTGCGTGTAATCTTGTCAATTTCATCGATATAGATAATGCCTTTTTGCGCTTTCTCTACATCATAGTCTGCTTTTTGTAGCAACTTTTGCACGATATTTTCGACATCTTCACCGACATAACCAGCTTCAGTTAAAGTCGTTGCATCTGCCATCGCAAAAGGAACATCTAAAAGACGTGCGAGTGTTTGCGCAAGCAAGGTTTTACCAGAACCTGTAGGTCCAATAAGCAGAATATTACTTTTTGCAAGTTCTACTTGATCATCTGCTTTGCTCGAACTTTGAGTGACTTTTAAGCGTTTGTAATGGTTATAAACGGCAACTGAAAGGGTTTTCTTTGCAGTGTCTTGACCAATAACATATTGATCTAATGCAGCGCGAATTTCATGTGGCTTAGGCAATGGACGAGTTTCCCATTCACCTGTTTCAACTTGTTGACTGGTCTGAACTAAGTCTAAACACACATCTACGCATTCATTACAAATGTACGCGTCCTCGCCTGCAATGAGCTTACCCACTTCAGACTGCGTTTTACCGCAAAATGAACAATGCTTTTGTCCTTGAGGATTTTCAGACATTTTCACTCCAAATATTTCTCTATGCTTTACAGCTTAAATTTGTGGACGTTTAGACAAAACTTCGTCGACTAAACCGTATTCTTTTGCAGCTTGAGCTGTCATAAAGTTATCACGATCTGTATCACGGGCCACTGTTTCATAATCTTGACCGCTGTGTTCAGCCATCAAACGATTTAAACGCTCTTTGATAAATAAAATTTCGCGAGCATGAATTTCGATGTCTGATGCTTGACCACGGAAACCACCGAGTGGTTGATGGATCATCACACGTGCATTTTCCAAACAATAACGTTTGCCTTTAGCACCTGCATTCAATAGAAATGCACCCATTGACGCAGCTTGACCCATACAGTAAGTGACAACGTCAGGCTTAATGAATTGCATGGTGTCGTAGATTGCCATACCCGCAGTCACTGAACCGCCTGGAGAGTTAATATAAAGGTGAATATCTTTTTCAGGATTTTCTGCTTCTAAAAATAACATTTGAGCGACAATCAAATTCGCCATATTATCTTCAACTTCACCAGTTAAAAAAATAACACGTTCACGTAAAAGACGTGAATAAATGTCAAATGAACGCTCACCACGTGAAGATTGTTCAACCACCATTGGGACTAATGCGTTATCAATTGTTGGAACATACATACTTTATTTATTCCTGATTTTTTGTTACTCAACACATATTCACAATATGAGGGATAATTGTCGAAAATGCAAAATATTCCCCATTAAATATCAGATATTTTCTGAATAAGCACTGTGAATACAGGACATTTAACAAAGAGTCTACAACATAAAAAAGAGGCGCATGATGCGCCCCTTTTTTAACTTTTAGCGATTAGCCTTGTTGTTGACGAGCTTGTTGCTCTTTTAACAACTCTTCATAACTAACAGCTTTTTCAGTTACTTTTGCAGAAGCTAAGATGTAATCTACAACTTGATCTTCTAAAACAACACCTTCAATTTGAGCGCGTTGTTTTTCATCATTTTTAAAATACTCAATTACTTCAGCAGGATCTTCATAAGAAGAAGCCATGTCTTCGATATAAGCATCTACGCGAGCTGGATCAAGCTCAAGTTTAGCATCAGCCAATACTTTGCTGACCAATACGCCTAATTTAACTGATTTTTCAGCTTGTTCTTTGAACAACTCATCTGGAAGCATGCTGCTATCAAATGCTTTCGCACCTTGAGCACCAAACTGTTGAGTGAACTGTTGAATCATTTGTTGACGTTGACGGTCAACTTCTTGAGCCAACATTGAAGCAGGGATCTCGATTTCGTTTGCAGCAACAAGCGCATCAAAAGTTGCACCTTTTACTTGATTACGAAGACCGTTTTGTACTTCACGTTCCATGTTTTTACGAACGTCAGCTTTTAATTTCTCAACGCCTTCTTCTTCAGTAACACCGAAAGTTTTTAGGAATTCAGCATCAATTTCTGGAAGCTTAGGCTTCTCAACCAATTTCACAGTGATTTTGAAC
>JAHLFF010000247.1 GCA_018883945.1 Candidatus Acinetobacter avistercoris | reverse complement strand
AACTTAATTAAAGATGATGCCGAAAAAGGAAAAAGCGTTGTTGTGGCAATTGAAACTTTACAAGCATGGGTAATGAAGCTTGTTCGTTTGGTGATGGCACTGACACCTTATGGCGTTTTTGCGTTAATTACTAAAGTAGTCGCAAGTTCAAACACAGCTGATATCATGAATTTGGGTGGGTTTTTGGTCGCTTCTTATTTAGGTATAACGATTATGTTTGGAGTACATGCAAGTGTATTGATTTTAACAGGCGTTAGCCCAATTCGGTTCTTTAAAAAAGTATTGCCTGTTTTGACGTTTGCATTTACCAGTCGCTCTAGTGCGGCAAGTATTCCTTTAAGTATTGAGGCTCAAACACGACGTTTAGGTATACCTGAATCTATTGCAAGTTTTGCAGCATCTTTTGGAACGACCATTGGTCAAAATGGTTGCGCTGGTTTATATCCTGCAATGCTCGCTGTGATGGTTGCACCGACAGTAGGAATTAATCCTTTAGATCCAGTGTGGATGATCACTTTGGTTTGTGTTGTAACGCTCAGTTCAATTGGAGTAGCTGGTGTAGGTGGTGGAGCTACTTTTGCTGCGCTCATTGTATTGCCTATTATGGGGTTGCCAGTCACCTTAGTTGCTCTTCTCATCTCGATTGAGCCACTGATTGATATGGGGCGGACGGCATTAAATGTCGATGGATCAATGACGGCAGGAATGGTAACGAGTCAGTTGATGGGACAGACAGATAAAGAAATTTTAATGAGTGATGAAAATCTTGAATTATCCAATCGGTAAAGAGTGATGAATCAAAAATATGAGCTGGATCATCTCATTCAGAAAATTCAGTAATACTTTAATACTTTATTTGTTTTAAGCTCAAAAATTTCGATAAATTATTCCACAAATTGACTGTGTCTTTTTTTTAAATTTCAGTGTATCTGTATATAAGCATTTAATTCAGTAAAATATGTCTAAAATTGAGGAATATTTATAATGAAAATGTACCAAGTCGATGCATTCACAACAGAATTATTTAAAGGGAATCCTGCTGCTGTTATTGTAAGCAATGACTGGTTAGACGCATCGATGATGCAAAATATTGCTGCTGAAAATAATTTGGCTGAAACTGCTTTTATCAAAGTAATTGATGATGAAAATTACGAGATTCGCTGGTTTACACCCACCGTTGAAGTTGATTTCTGTGGGCACGCAACACTGGCCAGTAGTTTTGTTTTATTCAAAGACTATACACAAGCGAAAAAGTTAAAATTTCATGTTAAAAATTTAGGTATTTTTGAGATTACTCAGGCCAGCGATGGGATGATTCAAATGAATTTCCCGATTCGTAAACCGTATAAAGTTGAAGATTATCCTGAACTACTCAATGAGGTTATTGATCGACCGATTTTTGAAGTTTATCTAAACCAACAGGCTTATATTTTAGTCTGTGCATCTGAACAAGATGTCATTGAAGCTAAGCCAAACTTAGCGATGATTAATGCGATTGCTGAGGCCTATGAAGTCAGTACGTCAATCACCGCAGCAGCTAGTCCAGACGTCACTATTACAGCGGCATCAAATCATTTTGACTATGTCGCACGCTATTTTGCGCCACACAAAGGAATTAATGAAGATCCTGTCACGGGATCTATGCATACGGGCTTGGCACCTTTATGGGCTGAAAAATTGAATAAGAACAAATTATTGGCATTTCAAAGTTCTAAGCGCGGTGGTGAGCTATATTGTGAGCTTAAAGGTAATGATCGTATTGAAATTTCAGGCTATGCGAAACTGTATATGACTGCTGAACTCAATTTTTGAAATTAGGTGTCATTTTTAAAACTATTTATCATTGTTTAAAACAAGCGTCATCTAGCACAATTAATTTTATTTAAAGTTAGTCATTGTATTTAAAATTAATCGTTCGAATATTGGATTTATTTTAATGTTTGAGCGGTTATTTTTATTCTCCCACCTTAACTTTCATTTTCTACGTCTACGCTAAAAAAATGAAAAATTTCATATTAAAAATTTGGACATTGTATGTTAATGCAGTTTAAAAACTTAAGTTTGTCGTTGCTTCTTATCGGTATAAGTACCAGTGGATTTGCTCAAGCACTGCTGATCAAGACAGAAAATAATATTGAAGAATATAAGTTAGACAATGGTTTGCGCATCATTTTGGCGCCGAACGATAAAGAAAATAAAGTCTTTATGAATGTCGTATATTTCACAGGTGCTTTGAATGACCCACAAGGTAAAGGGGGAATGGCGCATTTGCTTGAGCATTTGGCATTTAAAGGCACGCAGAATGTAAAAGGTGAAGAATTCCAAAGTCGTTTGGATCGATACACATTAATGAATAATGCTAGTACCGATTATTATTCGACCAAGTATACAAGTGTAATGCGACCTGAAAAAACTGCTCTTGAAGGAATGATCTACCTTGAAGCAGAACGCATGGATAAATTGGTTCTACAAGAAAAGTTTGTGCCTGCTGAAATTTCAATCGTAATGCGCGAACGTGAAGTGCGAATGGATCAACCTTTTTCTGTGTTGATGGATGAAATTTGGAAGTCAGCTTATGGGAATAAGCATTTAGGACGTTTGCCTATCGGTGATTTAAATGAACTCCAGTCGATTAAAATGGATGAACTCAATAAGTTCTATCGCTCTTGGTACGCACCCAATAATGCTGTGATTGTGGTGGCTGGTAAGTTTAATAAAGCAGAAATCCTGTCTTCAATTGATAAAAATTTCAGCCCATTAGCTGCGCGCAAAATACCAGAACAAGCTAAAGTTCCAAATCTTGACTCTACGAAATTGGAAAATCGTAAGTTTGTAGTCAACAAAGGCAGTGACTTTGGTAAATTTAATATTTATTTAAATGGTAAAAATGACAAAATTCAAAATGCTTTGGCTTTGTCACCCTATCTATTTACCATGCAACCCAGCGGGCGTTTATATAAAGATGTTGTCGAAACGGGCACGGCAACACAAGTGATCTCATCGACTTGGTTGTCGCAAGATTTTAACCTGGTGTTTATGGGGGCCTTATATGCACCCAACCACGATGAAAAATTGGTATCTGAAAAGCTGGTGAATGGTGTTGAAAAAAAAAATCAGTTTGATGAGACTGAGTTAAAAAGAATTAAAAATCTGGCTCAAAATAGCTATGACAGTATGATGAGTAACTCATCAGCAGTAGGTTCAGTGTTAAGTGACTATGTCGTTTCTAAAAATGGTGATTGGGCAAAATTTTTCAAAGATCAGTCTGACGTTCAAAAAATCAGTTTAAATGAAGTCAATCAAGTAATTAACAATTTCTTGACGCCTCAACATCGTATTTCTGCAGATATTCTCCCTACACCAGAAGATCAAAAAAAAGCACAGCAAAAAAGTCAAGAAACGGAAAAAACCAAAACGCTAGATCAAGTTGCTGAAAAGCCCGAGCCTTTAAAAGATGCGAGTGTTTATAAAGCGGAAGTGGCGCAATTTCTCTCGACATCAAAAGAATATTTGAAAGCGACGGAGCTTAAAATACAACGTGGTGAATTGAAAAATGGCATGAAGTACGCGTTGTTCCCAACCAGTACACGAGATGATAAAACCTATACCACGCTTTCTGTAAATTTTGGTACAGCAGAATCTTTGTTTAATAAAGCTGAGATTATTGATTTTACCTCTTATTTGTTATTGAGAGCTTCAGATAAATATAGCTTGCAAGATATCGCGGATAAGTCGATTGAAGCTGGTGGTCAAGCAAGCGCAAGCTCGTCTGAAAATGGTATGACGATTCAGATTTCAGCAAAAAAAGAAAAATTTGAAGAGTTTTTTAAATATATCGTTGAAGTATTAAAAAATCCTAAATTTGAACAAACTCAATTTGACTTAATTAAGTCTCAAAGTTTATCGAGTTTAAATCGTCCATATACTGAACCTGAAACTGTAGCTGCATTAACGATTTCAAGATTATTGGAAAAATATCAACCAGGTGATTTACGTTATCACTTTGAGCCAGAACTTGCCAAAAAGCAAATTAGTGAAGCGACGGTTGAGCAAGTGAAGCAGTTATATCAAGACTTTTTTGCGCTTAATCATGCACAAATTGCAGTGACAGGTGATTTCAACGCCAAAGCCTTATTGACGTTTTTATCTCAACAATTTGGAAATTGGAGTTCAACTCAACCTTATCAATCTCTAGATATGAAGCATCATGAATATGCTGCTCAAAAAGTTCATGCATTGGCTGAGCAACGCGAGTTCGGTAATTATCAAGGCTTTATGGGATTACCTGTGGGTAATGAGCATCAAGATGCGGCTGCTTTAATTATTTTTAGTCATATTCTCGGCGACTCACAACTCTCTTCACGTTTGGCGATGGAGTTACGTGAGAAAAATGCGTTAGTGTATGGTTTTGGTAGTGATTTAACTTTGAATCAAGATAAGGATGTAGGTGCCTTGATGATCAGTGCAAATTATACGTCAGGAAAATCAGCTCAAGTTTCACAGGTTGTCCATAAAGTATTAACAGATCTGTTGAATAAAGGCGTGACTGAGCAAGAGCTTGAAGCAGCTAAAGCTGACATTATGAAACAGCGTGTCACCTTGCTTGAAGATGAACGCCGAATTCATCGTATGTTGAACTCACAGCTTGAACGTAATAAAAAAATGTTGAGTCGTGAACAACGCGATCAGGAGTTTGCCAAACTCAGCAAAGCAGATATAGATGCTGTGATTAAAAAATATATTAAATTGGATCAGTTTGTAGAGGTGATGGCAGATCAATACGCGAAAAATGAGAGCACTGTTAAGAAATAAATGTATTAAATGAATACAAAAAAAACTCACTATTGGTGAGTTTTTTTTGCTCTACAAATTCAAAGCTTCATAGATTATAAGCTTTATAAACGATAAAACTGTTTCGCCGTATGATGAAAAACTTGTGCAACGGCATTTGGGTCATATGCTGCGACAGCATCACTAAACGCATCAATGATATTCGCCAATGATGTGCTGACACGATCCATAGGGAAGTTAGACGCAAACATGACACGATAAGTCCCAAAGCATTGCAACACATGACTAATGAGCGGCAGAGCGAGATTTAAAACCTCTTCTTTGCTCGCTAATTGCTTTCGGCTATGAAATTGATGTCCAAGAACAGGCATGAACAAACCCGACATTTTGGTATAAACATTTGGATATTGTGCCAGCTCTTCAATATCTTCTTTCCATCGAAAGAAAATATTGTCCCGTGCGGTTTGTGTGATCCCCGTGTGTTTACCCACTTGACCAAATAGTCCAGCAGGGGTGCCAAAATGATCCAGTACAATTGATGTTTCAGGAAACTGTTTCGCGAGCGCAATGACATCGTTCAGTTGGGTGGAATAAACCCAAGCATCAAAACTTAAATTGTGTTGCGCTAAAGCTTCGAAACCTTTTAGAAATTTTTTTTGAGTATATAAATGTGCTTCATCCGTCCATGCATGGATCGCAGAGTCTTCATGAAAAGCCCCCATTTTACGTATACCCCGAAAATGAGGTGAGGCTTTATGATGCATTTTTAAAATTTTCTTAAAATTACTGTCTCTTGGATCAGCTGAAGCCACAATAGCCCCGAGATTTGAACCGAATGAGTCAAAGGGTAGGGACTCAATAAATTTCGTTTCGGCGACGACACCTTTTGCTGTTTGATTTTTCCAACTGGCTTCGACATGGACCACTTTTTCAACGTTATAATGCGCCAGATCTTTTTGATAATCTGCGGGTAAGTAGGGGGCAGTGATATGTGTGGTCAAACCCAGTGTGTCGATCAAATCTTTAGGTTTGGCTAATCGCACAACCTTATCTAACAAATAAGGGTGCTTACCAAATAACTTGACGGCTAATGCTGCAGCATGAGGCGTATTGTACGGGTCCCATTGATGGATATGCGCATCAATGAATGCAAAATCAAAGTGTTTCATCCTTTTTTTCTCTGCTTAATCATCCATAGATTTAAAATACGACAAAAACGCTCAATGATGAATTGTATTTTTGTCCATATTGATGAAACCAAAAGCAATAAAAAAAGCCCAAATGGGCTTTTTAAATAGTATGAAGAATCTAAAACATTGTCATTAATGCGTAGGTTTGTGCTCATGCTTATTGGCATGGAACTCTTCGTTATGACGGAAACGTAAATAGTTTTCAAACTGTTCACAATATTCATCATAGTTGTCTTCAAGCATCATTTGAAATTGTTGCATGACATAAGACATCACTTGGTCTTTAGCTTCACGCATTTCATTGCCATCTTTAAAGCCATTGGCAGCAACCCAAGTATTAAAACGCGCAGTACCAAATAACATGGCAGCACTGACCTGACCACGGATTTCAGTAGGTTTGATAGTAGAACCTTTTTCAATACGACAAAATTCATTGGCTTGTTTAATAAAATCATCAGCACGTTCAAAGAAAGCAGCATTTAACGCTTCTTCTTCTGTGACATCTGTTGCTTCAATTTTTTGCACCATGAAAACTGTTCCTAGCATAAATATCTAATGCGCTATTATAGGCAAAGCCTTGCATAAACTAAACCTTTCACTTAATCTAAAAATAGCCTAAGTAGTTTTATCTCGGATTGGAGCAGAATATGCAGGATGCTATCGCAGTACAAAGTTTAAAAAGTGATATTGCATTATTACGTCAAAATATTTGGCCGCCTGTAGATCTTGCCAATGTAGAAGGCTTACCGATTTATTATGGAACTAAGCAACAAGTCGAAGATTATTATCGGCAGTGGACAGGGTTGATTGAAAGAGCACAGGATCTATTTCAGCCTTTTATGGAGGATGAAGTCCCTGATGCGATACATTTACCCAGTCATCTCAATCTACCGCTATTCTATTTTCATGTCGATCGCATTCGAATCAATAAAACGCGTGCAAAGGAATCTAAAACTTTTCGTGGGATTGCCAGTTTAATTGAAAAATGTGGTCAATTTGAACCTGAACAAGTTATGGCAATGTCACGTTGGCTTGACACAGATGACACAGCCGCATTGGTCGCGCATCGTGAGTTTATAGATTTACGAACCTACGTCTTCCAACACGGTCAAAGTGATTACACTCGAACACGTTTTTATGTGAATGGGATTGTACTGAGTACCGAATCACATTTTGAATTGGTGGATGCACGTGACAAGCCACGTAAACAGCGCAATGACAGTTATAGTGATCCATTGGCAGATAATAATACTTGGCGTGTATTTGGGAAAAATCGTTGAAAAATTTTTATATCAACAAATTTAATTTTGCATAGATTGAATTTAATCGATATTGATCTAGCACGTTGATGCTAGATCAATTGAATGAAGACTTAATTTTTTCAGCGCACATTATTTTAAAAACTTACGACTCACCAAGAACTGTTCAGTCGCTTCCAAAAGTTTTTCTGCATAGACTTCTTGCTTAGCAGTGAGCCAGCCTAAAGCAAACCAGTCACTTGCTTCCAATTCAGTTTGCTGTAAATAGGATGCTGATGCTGCCAAAATTTGATATTGTTCAGCAGCGTGTTGAGCATCATTTAACGCTTTGCCATATTTCTGTAAGTTCTTAACATCAAAAATTTGCGTCAAAATTGGAAAGCTAAACTTGAGTTCACTTAAACGTAGCGCCAGCGTATCTAAACTTTCAAAATCTGTGAGATCTGCACTACTTAAAGCTTCTTGCAAGGTCTTATACTGATTTTGTAAGGTGCTCTGTGCGTACCATTTCAAATCTTGACTTTGTACTTTTTTGGAAGCACCCAAGCTAAACATTAACAGCTCTAAATAGTGCTGAACATTTTGTGTAGATTTCACTAAATTATTCAGTTTTTCTTGAGCATATAGAACATCTTTACTCAAACTTTCAGCTGTTTTAGGGTTTTGTAAAAGTGCACCTAAAGTACTTTGCATATGCTCAAAATGCTTAAGATTCTCAAAGTGATTTTTAAAGGCTAATAATTGACTCGCCCATTTATCTACACCTTTTGACGTCCAATCTTTAAAAATAAATAAAGTTAAATACAAATGATTCAGCGCCGTATGGGCCTGTTCAATATGCTCTTTTTCAGAAACTTGAGCTGAAATGGCGGCAATATTGGGCAATAAATGTTGCATATGATGAGCAATCAAATGGCGAATACTTTTTTCAGCGCTTTCTTTTTTGGCCAGAATGATTTCATTTTCCTGAACGGCAGGACTGACTTGGAGATCAAGTACCAGTAAGTTTCCAAACTCAGCTTTACTGCGCACATCGAGCCAAAGTTGATACTTTTTGACCCATTCAGAACTGAATGCTAAAAGAGATTCAACTGAACCGGCTTTCAACTCAAATTCGACTTCATGAATTTCTTGTTGTTTTGTATCGGTTTTTACTACGCCAACGTCAACACAGACTTCGATTTGGGCATGTTCAAATTCAATGACACGTAAGGTACGTTGAATATCCGTTTCAAACTGAAGTTGTAAAGCATCGAAATTGTTTCCCAATACTTTTTTGAGTATTGCCTCTGCTTCAGGTTTCTGCGCATAAATGGATAAATCCAACTGCGGTGCTTGTTCTAACTCACCTAAGTCATGATTATCTTCGAAACGGTGCAAGTGGCTTTGACCTGCAGCTTTAAGTGTCTGTATCCAGCGCGTACCTTCTAAACGTTGACGTAATGCAATACCATGTTGAGACAGGGTGCGTTCAGCAGTGTCATAGTATTTTGCTTGAAGTTGAATAATTTCGGATTTTTTAGGGTCGACTGCTTTAAGTAAAGCATTTCGGCGAGTTTCTGGAATTTGAAATTTCAATTCAACTTCAATCATTGTTTAATCCTAAAAGCATATTTTTCTATAAAAGATCGACTCAGTGAGTGACCAAACTGAATGAAAAAGAGAGAAATTCATTCAATATTTCAGTCAGATTGTAACTGATTCAAAGCATATAAAATGAAGCTAATCTAAAAATGATGAAATCTTTGTGAATGCTGCTTCTTTGTTTGCTTAACATAATGCTCTTTTCTTTGGGATGGAATTGAATTAATGTGATGGAAAAACGAACAGGATGTTGTTGTCATGAATGCTCAAGTTAAACACAAGCTAGATTTAAACCAATCGCATGAATTTAAATTACCTATTCAAAATTATTCAGAGTTTTATCGTTTCTATTTAACCGAACATCGCAATATTGTCAGCCGTCGCTTACATGCAGCGGGCAGTAGTGTCGGAATTTATTTTTTTACTAAAGCTATTCGTCAACGTAAACCCAAATATTTGGTTTACGGACTTTTATCGGGCTACGCATGTGCATGGGTAGGGCATTTCATCTTTGAAAAGAATAAACCTGCGAGTTTTAAACAGCCCTTATACAGTTTCATTTCAGATTGGCGTATGTTGTCGGATATTCTGCGTGGAAATCTTAGTTTGAAAGATCGAAAGTACGACAAAATAGATCGCTAATCTGTCGCAGGATTGAACAATACCTTCTAAAGAGCCTATTTTATGCTAGGCTTTTTGTTTTTCTTTTCAGATACGTCTGCGCCCTTGCAGAGCTTTGTCATATAATCAAACTAATTTGCTTTAGGTTAGAGATATATGCGCGGTCTTTATTTAATTACCAATGATGATCCGATTGAGCTTCTATTGGCCAAACTTGAAGGGGCAATGGCGACTTATGAAGTCGCAGTACTTCAATATCGTCGTAAGAACGTGGCGAAAGAAAATCAAGCTTACGAAATTGAATACATGAAAAACATGTGTAATCAATACAACGTTCCTTTTGTGATCAATGATGACTTAGAAACGGCAGTGCAATATGGCGTTGGTGTGCACTTGGGTCAAGGCGATGGTTCAATTGTAGAAGCTGTCGCTCGTCTGCCAAAAAATGTTTTGATCGGTCGTAGTTGCAATAACTCTATAGAACTCGCAGAGCAAGCCATTGCAGATGGTGCTAATTATGTGGCTTTCGGTGCAATCTATGCAACAGAGAGCAAACCTGAAGCGGGAAATATCGGGCTCAACATCCTTAAGCTCGCTAAAGAAAAACTGAATGTTCCTATTTGTGCCATTGGTGGTTTGACGGTAGAAAATTCGGGCGTGGTGATTGAAGCGGGTGCTGATCTCTGTGCGGTGATCAGTGATGTATTGGGTGGTTCAATGTCAGTGGTTGCTCAACGAGTCTATGACTGGTCTGAGTTATTCGCTGAAAAGGCATAAGGTTATAAGAAGACCTAAAAATTTCTGAAAAGATTGAATTTTGCTGAAAAAACGCAAGTGCTTTTTTTGTTTTAAATCATTTAAATTTTTGAGTTGAGAATCTCCATGACTTTATCTGCTAAGCAAGAACAATTGTTTAAACAAGCCAGCAAACACATTCCAGGTGGTGTGAATTCACCTGTACGTGCTTTCAATGGCGTGGGTGGTACGCCTGTTTTTATTGAAAAAGCCAAAGGCGCTTACTTATATGATGTTGATGGTAAACGCTATGTTGACTACGTTGGTTCATGGGGGCCGATGATCTTAGGTCATGCACATCCTGCAATTATCAAAGCGGTGCAAGAGGCGGCTGTTGATGGTTTGAGTTTTGGTGCACCGACTGTTCATGAAACGACATTGGCAGATATCATTTGTGAAATTATGCCGTCTATCGAGTTAGTTCGTATGACCAACTCGGGAACTGAAGCGACAATGACCGCCATTCGTTTAGCGCGTGGTTATACGGGTCGTGACAAAATTGTCAAATTTGAAGGAAACTATCACGGTCATTCAGACTCGTTATTAGTGAAAGCAGGTTCTGGTTTATTGACCAGTGGCGAAGGTGAAGCCACTTCTGCAGGTGTTCCAGCAGATTTTGCCAAGCACACTTTAACGCTTCCATATAATGATATTGAGATGCTTAAAGCGTGTTTTGCGAAGTTCGGTTCTGAAATTGCAGGGGTGATTGTTGAGCCTGTTGCGGGCAACATGAACTTGGTTAAACCTATTGATGGCTTCTTACAAGTAATTCGTGATGTTTGTGACGAATATGGTTCAGTTTTCATTATTGATGAAGTGATGACAGGTTTCCGTGTTGGACTGGGTGGCGCACAAGCACACTATGGTGTGACACCTGATTTAACCACACTAGGTAAAATCATTGGCGCAGGTCTGCCAGTGGGTGCATTTGGTGGTAAACGCGAAGTCATGGAATGTATCGCTCCACTCGGTAAGGTATATCAAGCGGGAACATTGTCAGGTAATCCTCTCGCGATGCGTGCAGGTATTGAAATGTTTAAGCATTTACGTGCTGAAGGTTTCTATGAAAACTTAACGGCTAAACTTACGACCTTGCTCACTGGCTTACAAGCAGCAGCAGACGAAGCAGGCGTCCCTTTTTATACGCAACAAGTGGGTGGAATGTTCGGTCTGTACTTCACAGATCAAAAAGAAATCACTGGATTTGATTCTATTTTGAAATGTGATGTTGATAAATTCCGTTTGTTCTTCCATGGCATGTTGCAACGTGGTGTGAACCTTGCGCCTTCTGCATTTGAAGCGGGATTCTTCTCAAGTGCGCATTCTGATGAAGATATTGTGTATACAATTCAAGCAGCTAAAGAAGTTTTTGCGACTCTCTAATAGATTTAGGATAAAAATCTATTAATATAAGCCCACAGCATACGTGCTGTGGGCTTTGTTTGATGAAGAATGTGTCGAGTATAAAATTCAGGGAAATACACGAGAAATGAAAACCAAACACTATTTAACTTTGGAAGATGCTGAATTCTTACTTACTCGTGCGCATCAATACGCCATTGATCAGAAATTCAATGTCAGTATTGCGGTGGTTGATGAGTCAGGTACTTTATTGGCGATGAAACGTATGGATGGCGCCGCGCCAATGACGGCTAATTTGGCTGTCGAAAAAGCAAAATGTTCTGCGCTGAGTCGTTTACCCTCACAAATTCTTGAGGAATTAATTAAAGACGGTCAATTGGGTTTTTTAACGGTCTCGTCTTTTTCGGGCATGCTTGAAGGAGCTGAACCGATTATCTATAAAGATCACTTGGTTGGGGCATTGGGTGTTTCAGGTGTTAAATCGCATGAGGATGCTGAAATTGCACAACATGCGATTCAAGTCTTCTTGGCACTTGCAGATTAACCTTCTAATTCTCGATTTAGGCCATTGTTTTAAATAAATATTTTTAATATTCATTGTTAATGAAAGTTTTAATTGCGGATCGTAGTTAAAGATTTAACCGCAAAGCGTATAAAATCATTGAGATTAAGATCAAACATCTAATCTCAATGATTTAAATAGAAAAAATCTTAATCATCTAGGTGAGGTGAGTCTTCTCTTTAAGCTGAGTATTTGCGATTAAGACTTGAAGATCATTAATTTAAGACCATTCGTTTAGTATCCTAAATCCTAAATCCTAAATCCTAAATCCTAAATCCTAAATCTGACAATACAGATTTATAAAACAGTGCTTTTCAAGTTTAGTCGAAAATTTTAGCTATCGCTTGGAAGGGCAGAGTCACCACATCAAAGCCGACTGCAAACGGTAATAGAACCAGTTTCTGGGCAGCTGTAGATGAATTTTTTGAATACTCTTTACTGTATTGATTGGTATAGATCCGCACTTCATAGGGTTTACTCAGTGCTGTAAGAGATTGAGTGTTTCTAGCCTGCGGATAAACAACACCTTCAAGTTTTATATCAAAACAAAAGCGTTGGGCTTTCAAACGCTGGTCACTAGACGATGTACATTCTCTAGCACTATTTTGGATAAAAAATTGACGATCGGCTTTGGTGACATCTTCACTCAGTTTGGTATAGGTGATGGGTAATAATCCGCTAAAATGACCATCATTTTTCTCAGACAGAAAAGCCAATGAGCGTGTGATTTCAATATTCTTGGGATCTAGCGAAGAAATAATTGTCGTAAATCGAGTACCACCTTGCGTCAGCACATAACTATGACGCTCGCCAATGATCACAATGCTGTCATTGGGAAGGTTGTTGACTGCATATGCTGGTTTTCCAAAAGCAATAACGGTGTCATTGATTAAATTAATTTGATGGGTGGTGGTACGACTTCCTTTATCTTTTTCTATTAATGTACGTGTAGCACAGGCATTTAAAAGTACGCAACTTAATAAGATGCTAGAGATTTGCAGTGATTTTTTGATCATGAAGAATACTCATTCTATATTGTTATATTTTATCTTTTTGTATTCAGTTTGGATGAATAACAATTTGTCTAAATATAATACAGCTTTAAGCCATGTTTTAAAGCTGAATGTTCAAAACTAGATCGATTCACTTTATTGTTCATTTGATGCTTTGGATAAGTCAAAATAATAAAATCATCTTAATCGTTATTTTCTGAATAAAACTTATAAGTTTTTCTCATTTTACATTGAAATTTAATGCTAAGCTTTCTATCATTGCTGCCTATTTTCACGATCTGCTAGGAATTGAACTTTGAGTAACTTTCTAAAAGAGCACCTGATTTATCGTGACAAAGATTTCATGGTTATTCATAAACCTGCTGGTCTGCTTTCAGTCCCCGGAAAGACGGAAGACTTACAAGACTGTGCCATCAATCGGTTACTCAAAGAAGAACGTCGAACACTGCTCATCCATCGTTTAGATCGGGATACCTCGGGTATTTTAGTCTTTGGCCTATCAAAAGCGGGTCAAAAATCAATTTCAAGACAATTTCAAGAAAGACAGACAGATAAAACCTATCAAGCCTTGGTCGTCGGGCAGTTAGAAGGCGAAGGTACTGTCGATATTCCTGTGGTTTATGATCCAACACGTCCTCCATTACATATTGTTGATCCTGAGCATAACAAAGTTGCGCTTACACATTGGCAGGTTATGGAGCAATTCCAAATTCAAGATCAAATAGTGACACGGGTAAAACTAACGCCTATTACTGGTCGAGCACATCAACTACGCGTTCACATGCAATATTTGGGACATCCCATCGTCGGTGATACCCTATACGCAAGTCCAGAACATCAGAGCCTCATGCCTCGTCTTTGTTTACACGCAGAGCAATTGAGTTTTTATCATCCTATTACTGAAGAGCGTATGGATTTTAATAGTCCAGTGCCTTTTTGATTTTCGTTTAAATTTTGATGATGGAGAGAGTGGATATAATCGAATCTGGATTGAATTTTCCACACAAAAACTCAATCACTTGATTAAAAGTTAATCATTCTTAAATTATGCTCACTTTTTGGTGGGCTTTGTGTCAAAATATATTGCTTAAAGACGTTAAACTTTGCTCAAATATTCTCCTGATTGAGCTTTGGTTTTTCAGTCCTAACTTGAGATAAGGTGGAAGAAATTGCAGCAATTTGCTATTGGTCAACGTTGGTTATCAGATACAGAAACAGAACTTGGTTTAGGTGTATTGATTGATGTTGATGAACGATCAATCAGTATTTTATTTCCAAAAAGTGATGAAACACGCGTTTATGCACGCAACAACGCACCACTATCTCGAATTGTTTTTAACGTAAATGATGAGCTTCTAGATCAAGAAGGCGTGACTTGGAAAGTTGAGTCTTTTGAAGAACGTAATGATGTGATTCGTTATAACGTAATTCGAACTTTAGAAGATGGCACCGAAGAACGCAAAGCATTAAATGAAACGCGATTGGGTGCAACGATTCAACTGTCTAAGCCTCTAGATCGTCTTCTTGCTAGCCAAATTGATTATAAAGAATGGTATGACTTGCGTATTGAAGCGATGCAGATGCAAGCCAATATGCAAAATAGCCCTCTACGCGGCATGATCGGCTCACGTGTCGGTTTGATTCCACATCAGCTCTATATCGCGCATGAAGTGGGTAAACGTTTTGCCCCACGTGTTTTGCTTGCAGATGAAGTGGGTTTAGGTAAAACCATTGAAGCAGGATTGATTATTCACCAGCAACTGAAAACAGGGCGTTCAGAACGTATTCTGATTTTGGTGCCTGATTCTTTGCAATATCAGTGGATGATTGAAATGCGTCGCCGTTTCAATTTGAATTTCTCATTATTCGATTTGACCCGTACTGCTTCTATAAAAGAACATGATCCAGAGCAAAACCCGTTCCTAACTGAGCAATGTATTATCGCATCTGTTGATTTGATGATCGACCATGATGATTTGCGTGAACAAGCGGTAGAGGCAGGCTTTGATTTATTGGTGGTTGACGAAGCGCATCATCTCATGTGGTCTGAAGAAGAAGGCGGTAATGACCGTTATGACCTGATTGAAGAACTGGCTGAAAAAACTGCAGGTGTATTGCTGTTGACTGCAACGCCAGAACAGTTGGGTGTTGAAAGCCATTTTGCTCGTTTACGTTTATTGGATCCGCAGCGCTTTAGTTCACTTGAGCGCTTCTTGGATGAAGAAGAAAAATATCAGCATACGGCTAAAATTGCTGAAGTTCTAATGTCAGATTTTCCTCTTGAAGCTGAGCATTTTGAAGCAATTGAACAGTTATTGGGTCATAAAGTTGAAGATGAGCCAGAACAACGTTTCCGCGCAATTCATGAGCTTTTAGACCGTCATGGTACGGGACGTGTATTGTTCCGTAATACGCGTGAAGCGATTCAAGGTTTTCCAGGTCGTGACTGTCAGCCTGCGCCGTTGCAAGCGCCAGAACATTGGTCTAAAGACGGAAAATTACGTGAACAAATGTGGCCTGAAGAAGCACAGTTAGATGGTGCTTGGATGGAAAATGATCCGCGTATATCGTGGATTATGGAAATGCTACGCACACAGTTAAAACACAAGAAAGTATTGCTTATTGCGCGCAGTGGTCCAGTCGTTGAAGCTTTAGAAAGTGCACTACGTATTCATGCGGGTATTCGAACTGCAATGTTCCATGAAGGTATGAGCTTGTTGGAGCGTGACCAAGCGGCTGCGTATTTTGCAGAAGATTCGTATGGCGCACAAATTTTACTGTGTTCTGAGATTGGTTCAGAAGGCCGTAACTTCCAGTTTGCTTCAGATCTGATTTTATTCGATTTACCTTCTAATCCAGATATTTTAGAACAACGTATTGGTCGTTTAGATCGTATTGGTCAAGAAAACCGTATTCAAATTCATGTGCCTTATTTATTGGGTACAGCTCAAGAGCGTATGTTCCGTTGGTATAACGAAGCATTGAATATTTTCAGTAATATTTCGCCTACAGCGCAAACACTTCAAGAAAATTTCATCATGGACTTGAAAGGCTGTCTATTGGCGGATTTGGGTCAGCAATTTGAAGATTTGCTTGAAGCTGTGAATGTTCAACGTCAAGCGCTTGAAAATGAATTGCAAGCAGGCCGTGACCGTTTACTTGAATACAACTCTTGTCGTCCTGTTGTGGCTCAAGAAATTGTTCAAGCGCTTGAAGAATATGACGACAACACTTTGTTGCCAATGTTCATGAAGCGTTTTATGGCATCAACCAATATTGATTTTGATGAGCAAAGTAATGGTACGGTGATTATTAAACCGACTGAACAAATGCAAGTTCAAGGTTTACCGCTGGATGAAGATGGAATGACATTGACGTTCTATCGTGATCAAGCACAAATTCGTGACGATGCTGAGTACATTACGCTGGAACATCCATTTACTGAAAGCGTGATGGAAATCATTAATACGCAATCTTTCGGTAGTACCAATGTTTCCGTATTAAAATCTGCTGCATTACCGCAGGGTTCTGTCTTGGTTGAAGTTTGGTTTAAAGTAGGTGTCGTAGCGCCGAAAGCTTTAAATCTTCCATCGAGTTTACCAACACAATTGATACGCGTATTACTCAGTGAAAAAGGTCAGGATTTATCCAATAAGATTGCTCCAGACATTTTAAAACCGTATTTACATCATCTGGATGGCAATAGCTGTCGTCAAGTGATCAAAGCGCGTCGTGTCGTGATTGAAGAGCGTTATAACCAAGCTTTAGATATTGCCAAAGGCGTATTGCCTGACTTGAAACAACAATCTAAAGAAATTTATGGCAACAAATGGCAGTATGAGATTGATCGTTTAAGCTACTTGAAACAATTCAACTCAAGTATCCGTGAAGATGAAATTTCACGTCTTCAAAAATTGCAAAAAGAAGGTTTAGGTTTGTTGGATGGTTTAACGATGACGCCTGAAGCGATTCGTGTGATGGTGGTGGTTAAGCCTTGATACTGTTGTTTCAAAGCATTTAAAAAGCACCTTCGGGTGCTTTTTTTATATGTCACATTTATATTGAGTAAGGTATAGAGCAGATTAGGATTTACTGTGTTTATGCTCAGTTTTTAATAGAAAAAATCACTTTATCTTTTTAAGTATTAAATTGGCTGAAATCAGGTTTTCTTTTTTGCATAAAGGCCGAAATGGCTTCCATTAATTCAGGCGATTGAATACGTTGACACACAATTTTAGCTTCATGATCTATACACGTTAAAATTTGTTGAAGATTATGTTTCATTTGTGATTTAACAATTTGCAAGGATGCAGTCGGTAATAAGGCAAGTTCTCGTGCTTGCGCTGTTGAAAAAGTATAAGGATCTTCAACAATCGCGTTGATTAATCGTGCACTGAGCGCTTTCTCGGCATTAAATTTTTGCCCAGTCAATAATAATTCAGCAGCAAGATGATAACCCGCTTTCTGTGAAAAAAGCAGGCTGGAAGCACCTTCTAAAGTCAGACCTAAATTGACAAAGGGGAGTTGAAATGAGGTACTGTGATCTGCATAAACCAAATCACAATGTGATAACAGCGTAACTCCTACACCAATCGCAACACCACGTACAGCTGCAATGATTGGCTTTGAAAATTGAGCAAGTGCTTTTAAAAATAGAAAAGGTGGTGTTGAGCCAGGCGAAATACTCTCTTGAGTCTGAACAGCAAGCATTAAGAAGTACTTGAGGTCATTGCCTGAACTAAAGTCGGTTGCATTTCCTCTGAGAATGACCACACGAACGTCTGGGCTAGTATCTGCTTCATTTAGAACATCTGTAATAAGCGTATAAAGATCGCCATTCAACGCATTTTTGCATTCTGGGCGATTAATCTCAATCGTGAGTACAGTTTGTACTAAACTGAGATTTAAATGTGGATGAACATCCTCTAAGCATCGAAGCATATTTACAATCCTTGTAATCAGCGTATCTAAATGATGAAATCCAAATTACCATAAACAGAATATTTAAAGCTGTTTTAATATTCCTTCTGCATCGCGATAACTCATATATTTTGGCACAGCATAAATGCCGTGAGCTTCCTTAAAGGCTGATTCAATCATCTGCGGGAAATCTTTGGGATCTAGACCTTTCACGGAGGTTTTAATTTGAATTTCTTTCAGCAAAGCTCTAATTTTATTAATAAATATATTTGTAGCTTGTGGCTCTGAAACGTGTACAGGAGCAATCTTCATTTTATATGCTATTTCAGCGAAACGTTTTGCAGATGCGTCACGATTAAACTCAAGCACATAAGGCAGAATAATTGCGTTTGCTCGACCATGTGGAATTTGATACTGCGTACCTAGTTGATGTGCCAGTGCATGAACATAACCGATACCAGCAGAATTCATCGCTAAACCCGCATAATGTGAGCCTAAAGCCATCGCTTCTCGAGCTTCCAGATTATTTCCATCTTTCCACGCCGTAACGAGATTATCTAAAATCAATTTCATGGCTGCGGATGCATAATAATCAGATTGTTTATTTGAAAATTTACTGGTCCAAGATTCTATGGCATGGGTTAAAGCATCAATTCCTGTATCAGCAGTAATCGAAGGTGGCATGCCTTGCATGATGATAGGATCTAAAGCCGTTGCTAAAGGCACCACTTTAGGGTCAATCACTAGACTTTTAATATGTGTTTTGCTGTCAGAGATCACAGCGGCAACAGTCACTTCTGAACCTGTCCCCGCTGTTGTTGGAATGACAAAAAGCGGGGTAGCAGATTGACGTGCTTTTAAAATACCCACCAATTGTTGTGGAGATTTATTGTTGGCAGAGGCAAGCGCTAAAACTTTCGCAGTATCGATGGTTGAACCCCCACCAACAGCGAGTACAGAATCACATTTTGATTGATGAAATAAATCTAAACCTTTTTCGACAATTTCGCAGGTTGGATCTGGCAATACACCTGAGAAAACAGTGACTTTGATTCCGTTGTTTTTAAGATGAGCTTCTATTGGTTGAATTAACCCTAATTCAAATAAGACAGCATCAGTCACGATGAATACATGTTGCATGCCGAGTTGTGCAATATTGGAACAAAGACTAAAGGTTGAGTCTTTACCAGCAAAAACGAGTGGATGACTAACAGGTAAAGCAACTGTAAGAGCCTTTACTGCTAAAAGTTGTGCTTTTGCACGAAGAATGGTGGCAATCTTTGCCATATGCTGAATCTCAATCCATGATACTTAAATATTAATAGGTTAAACACGGAAGGATTGCATTGGCGACAAACTTCTTTCCATTCATAAGAAAATGCCAATGATACTTTCAATGTAGAGTCATAATTTTATTAAAGAAAAATAAATATTCTTAAAAAGAGTAGCTTACATTCATTTTTTTAAACTATATAAATAATCTTATGATTTTGCTTGATTTTTTTACATGAATTAAGTAAAGATGATGTTATCAATTGATGTGGTTGAAAAATAAGCAAAAAGAGATTGATTCAATTTTAAAAGATGAAAAGGAGTTTATTCATCATGGAAGAACGACAGCTAACAGATCAAAATGAATATCTAGAATCTCATATTCATTATTTGTTGCATTGGGAAAAAACACAAAGGAATAAGACACACTTTGTCCAACCTTTACCGAGCGGAGAGGTATTGTCATATACGTGGGGTGAGATTGGTCAACAAGTACGTTCAATGGCTAATCATTTGCTGTCATTAAATCTACCTGCGCATAGTCATATCGCGATTTATGGTAAAAATAGCGCACATTGGATTATGGCCGATTTAGCGATTTGGATGGCGGGTCATGTTTCTATACCGTTATATACCACTTTAAATGCTGAAGGTACCAAATACGTATTAGAGCATAGTGAAACCAAACTGATTTTTATTGGTAAATTGGATGGTGTTGGGGATAGTTGGAATGAAGTGCGTGAAATTATTCCTACAGATATGCCATGCATCAGATTACCCCTTGCACCAGCTTATGCTGAAGCACCGACATGGGATTCAATCATTGTTGAAACTACGCCTTTAGAAAACATTCAACTTCCACATCAAGATGATTTGGCAACCATTATTTATACTTCAGGAAGTACTGGTTTACCCAAAGGGGTGATGCAAAGCTTTAAAACGATGTTGGCGCCAGCAAGTGCATTAAAAACCACATTCAAAGTGACTGAGTCCGATCGAGCGTTATCTTATTTACCGCTTGCTCATGTGGCTGAACGAATTTTCATTGAAGCCTCATCGATGATCTGTGGTCTGACCGTATATTTCGCAAATTCATTAGATACCTTTGTGGATGATTTGAATCGTGCTAAACCGACTATTTTCTTCTCAGTACCACGGTTATGGACAAAGTTCTATTTGGGTGTGAATGATAAAATTTCTCCTAAAAAACAAAATATACTCTTTAAAATACCATTTTTAGGAAATTTGATTAAAAAGAAACTCCTCTCCAAACTTGGATTAAATCATGTTCGCTATGCGCTTACAGGTGCAGCGCCATTACCCGTCAATATCATTAAATGGTATCGCAGCTTAGGGCTAGAGCTTCTTGAAGTCTATGGAATGACTGAGAACTGTGGTTATTCTCATGTCACACGTCAGGGTGAATATTTAAGTGGCTTTGTCGGTCATGTACAGCCGGGTGCAGAATGTAAAATTGATGAAAATGGTGAGATCTTGGTTAAAAGTCCAGGAACGATGTTGGGTTATTATAAAAATCCAGAAAAAACTGCTGAAGATCTCACGGCTGATCATTTTCTACGTACAGGTGATCTTGGCATTATTGATGATCGAGGTCGTTTAAAAATTACTGGACGAGTAAAAGATATTTTTAAAACGGCTAAAGGTAAATATGTGATGCCTGTGCCCATTGAACAAAAAATTGGGGAAAATCCGCTGATCGAATCTGTATGTGTTGGTGGGGCAAGTCATCCTCAACCGGTTGCATTTGTGATGTTGGCTGAAGATGTTCGTAATAAATTGAAAGTGGATAATCATCGTGAAGAAATTGAGGCAGAGCTTATACAATTAAAAGAAAGCATTAATCAAACACTTGAACCTCATGAAAAGATCAGTTTCTTTTTGGTCGTTAATGATTTATGGACGATGGAAAATGATCTACTCACGCCAACCATGAAGATTAAGCGCAATAAAATTGAAGAACGTTATGAGCCGCATATTGAAGCTTGGGCTCAGCGTAGCCAAGTTGTGGTTTGGGAGTAAATCATTTTTATAATGTATTTGAATAATTGAGCGTATGTAAATCAGAAAACCCTTTATTAATTCTAAAATAAAGGGTTTTTTGACTAAAAATAAACGCAAGTAACCTAAGTCCTAGAGCGTTTTTAACGAGAATTTTTCATTTCGATATGACGTGCACCTTCTAAAATCATACGAATCATCATCATCGTTTGTTCAGCCACTAACTTTCGGTCTTCATTTGGCATATTCAGCAATTTTGCACCCATATTAAAAACCAGCTGAGTAATGGCTTTTGCAGCTAAATCAGGATGTGCCATTTTACTGTTATTGGCGCTTTCAAGACGGACTAAATCTTCCTGAAGTTCTTGCTGGAAATAATTTAATTGTTTTTCGACGGCGTCTTTATAAGACGATGAACCTGTATAGCCTTCTCTTAACAATAAGCTGAGATTTCCTTCATCTGCATCCAATTGTTCAATAAAAACTTCAACTGAACTTCTGATAATACTCGAATGCTGAGATGCCTTTAGACGTGCTTCATGCAGAATTTGTCGAAGTACAACAGCAGATCGATCAATCAATTCAATGGCAAGTTCATCGATGTCTTTAAAATGTCGATAAAAGCTATTCGGGGCGATGCCTGCTTCGCGTGCTACTTCACGTAAGCTAAGCGAAGCAATACTTTTTTGTGGACCAATTAAATTTAATGCTGCTTGAAAAAGCTCTTCTTTGCTTATGGTGGCTTTTCTACCTACAGAGCGAGTTGTTCCATGGACTGATACAGTTGTGGACTCAGATTGTGTCAAAGTGGCTGGGTTCGCTAAAGTAGATGGACGCATAGAGAATCAAGTTAATAGATTTATAGTCTTAGTATAGCCTCGCTGTGCAGCAAGTGGAATGATTTGATCTATCAAAGTAACGATACAAGCATATATACAAATATATATACATGTGTATAATAACTCTTAATCAATTTTTAGTGAGCCAAATATGCACGCTGTTATGCAACCAAAAACTATTTTGGGTTCAATTGTGTCATCTGTATTTGATGCCAATGCTGCAGATTTTTGGCTTCAAAAATTAAATCCGATTTGGTCGGTGAATGATTCACTTGGGCGTATTGTCGAAAAAAGTGAAACGGCATCAGATACTGTCAGTCTTAAAATTCGAATCAATAAAAATTTTAAAATGGGTCAAGCAGGGCAACATCATCCTGTGATTGTCACCCATGACGGCCGACGTTATGAGCGTACATATAGCTTGACGCAACTAGATGAATCACATGTCTTGCTGACTGTAAAAAAGATTCAAAAAGGGATTGTGAGCACGTGGTTGTGCGAAATATCAAAGATTGGTGATGTGATTGAGTTTGGCGTGCCGTATGGAGATATGCTGATTCAATCAAATACTGCGCCATTACTATTGTTGGCAGCGGGCAGTGGTATTACACCGATGTACAGCCTATTGAAAACCTTGGTGCAATCAAAGCAAATTGAGCAGAAGCCAGTGCAATTGATGTATTGGGTTAAAAATCAGCATGATGTTGCATTTAAAACTGAGCTAGAGCAGTGGGCGATACAGTATCCAAACTTCAAATTGCATGTTTTTTACACGCAAGAAGAGGCAATGGATGATCGTCTTAATACAGCACATCAGCAGCTTGTTGAAAATTTAGCTGAGATGACGGTATATAGCTGTGGTCCATCAGGATTTGTGGCAACTGCTGAACAAGTATTTGCACAGGCGAAAGAAGTAAAAAGCGAAGCATTTAGCTTAACGCCAATCGTAAATGATGAAACTGGCTTTATCACTGTGACCTTGTCTAAATCCAATCAAAATGTACTGATTCCAAAAGGACAGTCTATTTTGCTTGCACTTGAACAGCAAAATATTATGCCTAAACATGGCTGTCGTATGGGTGTGTGTAATAAATGTGCATGTCACAAAGCACAAGGCTCGACCAAGAATCTCGTGAATGGTGCTGAGAACACAGAGCCAGGGAATCTATTAAAAATTTGCGTCAATTCAGCTCAGACTGACTTAGTAATTGATCTTTAAGCGAGTATTTCTATGAATATGCCAGTAAAGTTACAATATTTTAAGAATCCTAAAAATCGTGAATTAAGCCAGTATGAATTGGACGAACTTGCACGTGAACTTGATGCCATCAAGCAAGAAGTCCTTGATGATATTGGTGAGAAAGACGAAAAATATATAAAGCGTGTTTATGCTGCAATTCGATATAGCTCGATTGTAGGTCGTGCATGTTTATTTGCCGGTTGGTTTCCGCCAGCATGGGTTTTGGGTACAGGTCTGTTAGGCTTCGCTAAAATCATGGAAAATATGGAACTCGGACATAACGTCATGCACGGTCAATATGACTGGATGAACGATCCGAAATTCAAAGGAACCACCTATGAGTGGGACATTGTTGGAACTTCAGAAGATTGGCGTCAGACCCACAACTTTAAGCATCATACCTATACCAATATTAAAGGGATGGATGATGATATTGGCTATGGCATCATTCGACTCTTCCCAGAACAACGTTGGAAAAAAGGTTATTTGCTGCAACCCTTATATAGCATTCCATTCTGTTTACTTTTCCAATGGGGTGTTGCAATTCAAAACTTAGAAATTGGTAAGTATTTGAAAGGGCGCATGAGCAAACAAGAGTTTAGCGACCGTTGGAAACCAATGGGCAAAAAAATGTCTAAACAGATGTTTAAAGACTATGTCTTTTTCCCATTGATTGCAGGTCCAGCTGCACTACCAGTATTTGCAGGAAACTTGGTCGCGAATGGAATTCGTAATATTTGGACTTTTAGTATTATTTTCTGTGGTCATTTTACCAAAGACGTTGAAGTGTTTCCAAAATCGGTGTTGGAAAATGAAAGTCGCGGTCATTGGTACATGCGCCAAATTCGTGGATCTTCAAACTTAACCGGTTCAGAAGGATTTCATATTTTGACTGGGCACTTGAGTCATCAAATTGAACATCACTTATATCCTGATATCCCAGCTCGTCGTTATCGCCAAATGGGACCAAAGGTTAAAGCTGTATGTGAAAAATATGGAATTAACTACAACAACGCGAGCCTCTTTAAACAGTACGGACAAGTCTTGGGTCGTATTGTGAAATATGCGTTTCCATTTAAAAAATAATGAATATAAAAATGAAAGCCACTTAAAAAAGTGGCTTTTTTTATGAGCAAAACTCTTAATATTAAGATCAAACTTATTCGCTTTAAGAACAAATTTATTGACTTAAACTTAAAAATTAATGTTCTTAAAGTGAGTCTGGAAAACAGTATTCATCTAAAAAATGAGATTAAAACAATCGTTCTGATTATGTTTGAAGATATTAAGAAATCTTTATGTCGCACTTATATCGTTTAAAAATGGGCTATAACTGAAATAAAATATAGCTGAAAAATATTAGCTTAAAGTCAGCATAAAAAAGCCTGTAAATATTTTACAGACAATTCAGAATAATTCTTAAACTTGAAGAGCAATCATCTCTTGTCTTACTTAAACTGGATTGAGCCGCTAGCATTTACAGTAATTTTAGATTCACCCGCAGCCACATTTTGAACTGCGTCAGCTTCAGGAGATGCAAATTTTGCCATGCTTGAGCGCATCATGACAGGTTGAGGATATGAGTTACTGGTATTAATATTTAAATCGACTAGGTTGTAGCTCGTTTTTTGCCATGACTGCGCGAGTATTTGAGCACGTTGCTGAAAGTTTTTAGATGCCTCAACCATAAGCTCATTCACAACTTTTTTGCGTTGGTCATCAGAGACAGCGAAATTAATTGATTCGGTTTGGAAGTACTGTTGTAGTTCACTCACCAATTGGCTGGTTGCTTTAAAATCTTTACTTTCTAAACGAATTTCAGCACGACCACGCCATTCTCTTAGCTTTTTATTGTCGTTGTCATAGACAGGATAAGTGGTTTGAGAACCTGTTTCGATTTTAACTTTTGGGTGTTTACTCGCAATTGTTGTGGCTTGATTCATAAGTTGAGTAATTTGTGAAGAAAGCTCAGTTGGCTGTTTATGGCTTTTTTCGACAAACAAAACGACATGCATTTCATCATTAGAAACTTGACGAGTCGCATCAGCTTGTAAATTTACCACATTATAATTGAGCTGATTATCATCTCGAGCAAATAATGAGGTACTTAAAAGCGCCGTAGCGAGCAAAACGGGTAGGGTTGAGTACTTCATTTTGTTTCCTATTCTTTTGAGAGATTTTTTATCGGATAGATAAATCTTAAATTTAAATAATCTGAAAATTCTGAAGATTTTGTGGTTTGATTGTAAAAAAACACTTTAATTTACAACTTTAATATATGCTATTTTATCAATATAAAACAGTTATTTAGGTTTTATAAATAAACTATTTTGTTTTTAATTTAGCGATTCACGTTACAAATTTAGAAATGGACTGTTTTCTTTCTCTTGTCACATTGTAAGATGACAATGATTGCTGCTTGATAGTATTGTGAGTGATTAACGAAATTAAGCGTGTATAAAGTTCTAAAATTCCTTTATTTTACTGAAAAATTAGGTATCATCCGCGCTCTAGTAATGATCGTTAAAACTATCAAGCTGGAAATTCTATAAAGCACCGAGTCAAAGGACCGCAAGTCACCCGACTTATTTCTTTCAACCCATATCAGAGATGGTAATTCGATATGAGCGTTTCTTCTGTAAATCCTGCCCCTAATTCTACTAACGAATACTATTTAACTCGCCAAAGTCAGATGGAATCCAATGTTCGTAGCTATCCACGTAAATTACCATTGGCGATAGCAAAAGCTTTAGGTTGTTGGGTTACTGATGTTGAAGGTACAGAGTACCTCGATTGTTTAGCTGGGGCAGGGACATTGGCTTTGGGCCATAATCACCCTGCGGTCATTCAAAGTATCCAAGATACGATTGCAAGCGGTTTACCGTTGCATACTTTGGATTTAACAACACCTTTAAAAGATGCTTTTACTGAAGCACTTCTTGAGCAGTTACCTGGCGGTAAGGCTGAATATTGTTTGCAATTCTGTGGTCCATCTGGTGCAGATGGTACAGAAGCAGCGATAAAACTCGCTAAAACCTATACCGGTCGCAACACTGTGATCAGTTTTTCAGGTGGCTACCACGGCATGACACATGGCGCTTTAGCGATGACAGGTAATTTGTCTGCTAAAAATGCGGTAAATGGCTTAATGCCTGGCGTACAATTTATGCCATATCCGCATGAATACCGTTGTCCGCTTGGTCTTGGCGGTGAAGCTGGTGTAGATGCGTTAACGTATTTCTTTGAAAATTTCATTGAAGATGTAGAAAGTGGTGTGACTAAGCCTGCGGCTGTCATTCTTGAAGCGATTCAAGGTGAAGGCGGTGTGGTTACAGCACCAACCAAATGGTTGAAAAAAATCCGCGAAGTGACTGAAAAGCACAATATCGTTTTGATTCTTGATGAAGTTCAAGCTGGTTTTGCGCGTTCGGGCAAAATGTTTGCTTTCGAACATGCAGGAATTGAGCCTGATGTTGTTGTGATGTCTAAAGCTGTTGGTGGTAGTTTGCCACTTGCTGTATTGGGTATTAAACGTAAGTTTGATGCTTGGCAACCTGCAGGTCATACGGGTACTTTCCGTGGTAACCAATTGGCAATGGGTACTGGTCTTGCAACGATCCAAACCATTAAAGATGAAAATCTGGCACAAAACGCGACTGAACGTGGTGATTTCTTACAAGCTGAATTGAAAAAATTGGCGAATGAGTTCCCATGCATCGGAAACGTACGTGGGCGTGGCTTAATGTTGGGTGTTGAGATCGTAGACGAGCGTCAAGCGGCAGATCACATGGGTTCATTACCAGGTGATGGTCAATTGGCTGCAGCGATTCAAGCCGCTTGTTTTGATAACAAATTATTGTTAGAAAAAGGTGGTCGTAACGGCACAGTGATTCGTTTACTTTGCCCATTGATTATTACACATGATGAATGTGTAGAAGTCATTGTACGCTTTAAGAAAGCTCTTGCTGAAGCACTTGTTGCTGTTCGAGGCGCGTAATGGTTGATTTTGCAGAACATCGTAAAGCTTTACTCTGCAATGATGCTGCATCTATTGCTGACTATGAGTCAGCAATGGGTGAGGCTACAAAAGCTGTAGCTGCATGGTTGCAAAACGATAAAATGTACACTGGCGGTAGCATCAAAGAGCTTCGCAGTGAAATTTCATTTAATCCTTCAAAAGAAGGTTTGGGTGTTCAAAAAGCATTGGATCGTATGGTTGAGCTATTCTTAAACAAAAGCTTGAAAGTACATCATCCGCATTCTCTTGCGCATTTGCATTGCCCAACCATGGTCACTAGTCAAATCGCAGAAGTGTTGATTAATGCGACCAACCAATCTATGGACTCATGGGATCAAAGCCCAGCGGGTTCTTTGATGGAAGTTCAGTTAATTGACTGGCTACGTCAAAAAGTGGGTTATGGTAAAGGTCAAGCTGGTGTATTCACATCTGGTGGTACACAGTCTAACTTAATGGGCGTCTTACTTGCCCGTGATGCGTGTATTGCGAAAAATTGGAAAGACGAAAACGGTAATCCGTGGTCTGTTCAGCGCGATGGCGTGCCAAGTGAAGCAATGCGTAACGTTAAAGTCATTTGTTCTGAAAACGCACATTTCTCTGTGCAAAAAAACATGGCAATGATGGGAATGGGCTTCCAATCTGTTGTGACTGTTCCTGTGAACGACAATGCACAGATGGATACCGATGCGTTAGAGAAAACCATGGCTCACCTTCAGTCTGAAGGTAAGATCGTGGCATGTGTTGTTGCAACTGCAGGTACAACTGATGCAGGCGCAATCGATCCATTAAAAGAAATTCGTGAAATCACCAATCAATATGACACGTGGATGCATATCGACGCGGCATGGGGTGGTGCACTGATTTTATCGAATGATTATCGTTCGATGTTGGATGGTATTGAGTTATCAGACTCGATTACACTTGATTTCCATAAGCATTATTTCCAAACGATTTCATGTGGTGCATTCTTACTTAAAGATGAAGCAAACTATCGTTTCATGCATTATGAAGCTGAATATTTAAACTCAGCTTATGATGAAGAACATGGTGTGCCAAATCTTGTGTCGAAGTCATTGCAAACCACGCGTCGTTTTGATGCGTTGAAACTTTGGATGACTGTTGAATCATTAGGCGAAGAGCTTTACGGTTCAATGATTGACCATGGTGTTGGTTTGACACGTGACGTTGCAGATTATATTACTGCAACTGATGGTCTTGAAATGCTGGTAGATCCACAGTTTGCTTCAGTATTGTTCCGTGTGATTCCTGCAGGTTATCCTGTGGAATTATTGGATACACTTAACCAAAACGTCGCAGACGAATTGTTTGCACGTGGTGAAGCGAATATTGGTGTGACCAAAGTAGGTCAAAATCAATCATTGAAAATGACGACATTAAGCCCTGTTGCGACACTAGATAACGTGAAGAATCTGCTTAACCTTGTGTTGGCAGAAGCTGATCGAATCAAAGGTCCAATTGCGGATGGTACTTACGTGACAACATTAGATTAATCTGCTGTTGAAACAGAAAAAGGAGATCATTTGATCTCCTTTTTTTTATTTTCAAAATTATTAAAATATAAAATGAAGAGAATAATAAATGATCGGAACATTTAAAAATTAACTGGTTATAAGGTAATCCATTAATGAATAAAGCAATCTATAAATAGACTTCTTTAAAAAGGCATTATTCATACAACAGACTCATCATGAGTATTTCCTCATCATAACCTTCTCCCATAGGGAGGAGGGATTTTAACGTATCAGTTTATGGCCACTCAATGATCATTTTTCGACTTGTGAAAGAGATCGAAGAGATCAATGAATAAACAGAACCAGAAATAAATAGAACCAGAAATAAACAGAACCAGAAATAAATAGAACCAGAAATAAATAGAACCAGAAATAAATATAACTATAAAAGCATAATTACATACCTTATAGGTTATTGACCATCAGTAGTTCAGTTTCTAAAGTAATGACGATTATGGAAAATATGAAGATTTAAAATGGAAAACAGCACGCATCAAAGATCCATCATTAAAGAAGTGATCGATCAGCGAATGTCGGGTTACCAATGGATGGTTATTTCGCTTTGCTTTTTGATCGCTTTATTTGATGGATTCGATACTCAAGCTGTTGCATTTACGGCACCTGCTTTAGTCGATCATTTTGGTTTAGAGCCGGGTTCATTAGCACCAATTTTGACAGCAGGTATTGTTGGAATGACGATTGGTGCAATGGGATTGGGTTTGCTTGGCGATAAGTTTGGTCGAAGAAAGACTTTGTTATTTTGTACGGCAATTTTTTCAGTCTCGACTTTAGCAACAGCTTTTGTGAATCATATTGATCAAATATTTGTACTTCGTATTATCGCTGGCTTAGGCATGGGAGGTGCAACACCTGTACTTCTCGCACTTGCCGCTGAATATTCCCCACAACGATATAAAGGAATCGTCACTACAGGGGTGTTATTGGCTTTGCCAGCTGGCGCAATGTGTGGAGGTTTACTTGCAGCACAAATTTTACCTATTTTGGGATGGCAAGGAATTTATGTCATTGGTGGACTAACGCCTCTCATCCTTTTGATTGCTTTATTTTTTATCTTGCCAGAATCACTGGAATATTTAGCACAAAATGTAAAACCTTCAGCACTTGGTACGATCCAAAAAATATTAAATAAAATTTCGCCGCAAGTCATTACTATACAAGCGCAAGACTTACCTATTCTTGATAAAGTTCAAGCAGAAAAAGCAAAACTACCCATCTTATTTCAAAATGGTTTAGCTCGAACCACGATTGGTATTTGGGGAACATATTTTTTCAACTGGATCGCTTGGTTTATGTTGCTGTCATGGTTACCTACGATTCTGAAACAAGCAGGTTTAGCACCTGAACAAGCACCTTTTGCATCTGTGACTGTCAATGCGGCATTTATCGTGTTCGCGATACCTTTGGCTTTTCTTTTGCCTAAACTCAATACCACCAAAATCTTATCTTTTATGTTGGTGGTGGGATTATTTGTGGTGATTGGATTAGGAATGCTGATCGAAACTCAACAATGGGTTTATATTTTTGCCTTGATCGCATTAGCGGGGTTCGGTATTGGTGGTCAACAACTGGCTCTGAATTATTTGGTGGTTGCGGCTTATCCCACTCAAGTTCGTGCAACAGCAACAGGTTGGGCAATTGGGATGGGACGTATGGGAGCGATCATTGGGTCTGCAATCGGTGGATTCATACTGACTCAGCATGGAGTAACAGGATATTTTTATGCACTCGGTGTTCCCTTGGTTGCAGCATTAATCAGTGTGTTTTTAATTAAGCGCCATCAAATAAGCAAGGATTCTCACGGAGTTCTTGTGGATACATCTCGTTAATTTCTTGATAATTAATTTATCAGTGATTCATAAATCATTATTTTGAGTCATGATTGAAATGAGAACTCTAATTTTTTTAAAATGATTGATCACGTGAAGAATTCACCCAGCCTTATTTTGATATTTACTTAATTCTGTTTTGACAGAAGAGGGATTTGTTAAAGCTTCAATTCAGGATAGTAGTTTTTTAAAAAGAGATAATTACATATCGCAATAAATAAGGAGATCAAATGATCTCCTTATTTATTAGATTTTATTCGTGATAACTCTTTTTATAAGTCATTTTAGAAAATAAACTCATTATCAGTACTCCTTCATCCTAGGCTTCTGCTCCAAGAGAGAAAAAAAATTTTACAGATCAAATTATTTATCTGAATGATCTTTTATTTTGAATTAGGCAAGAGATCGATTTAAATAAAATATTTATAGATAACCTTACGGGTTAGGCCGCGAATAGAGGACTAAATCCCATCTTCCTCAGTAGTTTTCGATACATACTCGAACTTCGATCTGCAGGAAAGTGTGCTTCCATACTCAAATCAAGTGGTAGATATTCAGGTTTTTGATTTTCTACAATAAGACGGTCTTCTTCGAATATTTTCAAATTAAAATCATAAGCATCTTCGACGGCTAAGTCTTTATCGTAATTCCGACAAATCGGCGCAAACAGTCGAGTTTGACGAGCAGTCATGGGTGAGGCTGCATTCATAATCACTTGGCGGGCATCTATTCGACAGACCCACTCTAAATAATCGAATTAAATTTAACCGTGAACTGCACTGTGTGACGATATAGCGTTTAGAAATTAATAGGACTATTTTAAGTCCTTATATACAAGAATTTTTCGCTATTTATTTGATATTAAAAGGAGATCGTTAATCTTTTAACTTTTGTGTTTTTACTTCTTATTGTCATATTTCACAGCAAATATCATGAAATCGTCATCTGGCTGTAACCTATTTGTCATACTTTAAAATCAAAATGCATAGATCGAAATAAGTACTCAACTGAATAAAAAGTAGCGTACTTCAAATTTGTATAAATTGAGAGACTATAAAATGCGCTTTACTAATATTGCAATTGCGTTAACACTTTCTGGGGCAGCTGTTGCGACTACTGCAAATGCAGCACGTGACACCATTCAAATCGCAGGTTCTTCTACAGTATTGCCATTCGCAAGTATTGTCGCTGAAGAATTTGGTAATACATTTCCACAGTTTAAAACTCCAGTTGTTGGTTCTGGCGGTTCGTCAGGCGGTTTAAAACAATTTTGTGGCGGTGTAGGTGATAACACAATCGATATCGCTAACGCTTCACGTAAAATTAAAGATACTGAATTAGCGGCGTGTAAGAAAGCAGGCGTTAATCAAGTTCTTGAAATTAAAATTGGTTATGACGGTATCGTATTTGCTTCAAATTCAAATAAAGCAGCGTATAAGTTACGTCCACAACATGTTTTTGCAGCGTTAGCAGCTGAATTGCCATCAAATGGTAAAATGGTCGCTAACCCATATACACACTGGAATCAAATCGACAAATCTTTGCCGAATGAACCAATTACTTTAGTAATTCCAGCGTCAAATCACGGTACTCGTGAAGTTTTCCAAGAGAAAATGGTTGATGCAGGTTGTGAATCTTACAGCGCAATCAAAGCGTTAGATAAAGATGCACAAAAGAAAGCTTGTACAACTTTCCGTAAAGATGGAAAAGTTATTGAAATTGCTGGTGACTACACTGAAACTTTGGCACGTTTAAAAACGTCTCCAAGTGCAGTAGGTGTATTTGGTTTAGGTTTCTATGATCAAAACCGTGACCGTTTACGTGTTGCGACAGTGAATAACGTTGCACCATCTGAAAATACAATTCTAAATGGTTCTTATCCTGTTTCACGTCCTTTATTCTTTTATGTGAAGGGTGAACATTTAAAATCAATTAAAGGATTGCCACAATTTACTGAATACTTCTTGAATAAGAAAGTATCTGGTAAAGGTTCAAAATTGGAAAAAGCAGGTCTGATTTCTATGTCTGATAAAGAACGTGCAAAAGTTCTAGCAGACTTCAAAGCAGGTAAAGCTGTTAAGTAATGAGTCATTCAGCTGTAGGCGGTTTTAACCGCCTACAGTTTTTTGCTCAACAAAAGTTTGTCTGAGTTTAGATCGATAAAGCGTTGGAGAACACATGAATCTGCTACTCATAGGTGTGTTATTGGCTTTGATTGCCATTGCCTATCAAATTGGGTTAACCAAAAGCCGCAAATTAGCAGGTCAAGGCAACAACTCGGCTATTTTACATTCACGCCCCGGGTATTATGGTGCTTTAGTCGCGTTGTGGTGTGGTATTCCAGCATTCCTCATTTTACTGACATGGACTGTGGTAGAACCCACTGTTTTAAAACATGTTGTATTAAATAATATCCCTGCAGATATATCTGCAACGTTAGACCCCGCGAGCATTAGTGTTTTAGTGGATCGTGTTCAGGCGATTGCCTCTGGGTTTGGGGTGAGTGATCAAGCTCTTCCTTATGAATTATCTGCCGCAGAGCAGTTGGCTAAGTTTCAAAGTATCGGTGTTTTTGCAAAAGTGGCTGTGGTCATTTCTGCCGCATTGATGGGCTTAGTTTGGGCCAAGAAAAAAATATCAGATCAATACCGTGCCCGTAATCATGTTGAAAAAATTCTAAATATAAGTTTAGCCTTGTGTTCAGGCGTAGCCATCCTCACCACGATCGGTATTGTGATGTCGATGTTTAGTGAGGCAATGCGATTCTTTAGTTTTGTCAATCCGATTGATTTTTTCTTCGGTACAGAATGGAATCCAGGCTTTAGTACTTCAGGTAGTGCTGAAGGGCGTTATGGTCTCTTGCCATTATTATGGGGCACACTCATGGTGAGTGGTATCGCCTTGATGGTCGCGATTCCTATCGGTCTCATGATTGCCATTTATTTAGCAGAATATGCCTCTGCAAGTTTTCGTTCTTGGGCAAAACCGACCATTGAGATTTTAGCGGGTATTCCAACCATTGTTTATGGTGTATTTGCTTTAATGATTATCGGTCCATTCATGAAAGATGCGGGTGAACTTATTGGGTTGCATATCAATGCTACCAGTGCACTGACAGCAGGTTTTGTGATGGGGATTATGATTATTCCATTTGTGTCATCACTCTCTGATGACATTATTACGCAAGTACCACGCTCATTACGTGATGGATCATTAGGTTTAGGTGCGACCAAGTCCGAAACAATTCGTCAGGTGGTCTTGCCTGCCGCATTACCCGGCGTTATCGGTGCCTTTTTATTAGCCGCATCTCGTGCCATTGGGGAGACGATGATTGTGGTACTGGCAGCAGGTAATAGTCCATTACTCCATATCAACCCATTAGAAGCTGTCTCAACCGTCACAATCACAATCGTTAACCAACTTACAGGTGATACTGATTTTGCAAGTCCTCAAGCATTGGTTGCATTTGCACTGGGCTTAACATTATTTGTGATTACGTTAGGCTTAAACATTGTTGCACTGTTTATCGTGCGTAAATATCGTGAGCAATACGACTAATGAGCACTTCAAATCCTTCTCCGTTAGGTCAACCAATGAATGACCCACAAGCAGCAATCGAACTGCGTGAAAAACGTAAACAGAAAATTGCCAGTACATTATCGAAACGACATCGTAAGGAAAAAGCCTTTCGGATGTTTGGTTTGTCATCAGTTGTAGCGGGTCTATTGTTTGTAGCTTTACTATTTAGCAGTATCTTGGCGAAAGGTTTGCCAGCATTTTGGCAAAGTAGTATGGAACTTCCTGTTTATTTTGACCCTGCCATTGTGCAAGTGTCAAAACAGCCTGTTCAAACAGATACTGAAACGCCAGCACAGTTCCAAGAGCGTTATATCGCTTGGCAAACTGAAGTGGGTATGGTGGATTGGGATGCCTTAATCGTCAATGCGATTGTGGCTAAGGATCCATCGCTTGCGAATCAACGCGATGACTTATCGACTCTATATACCAGTTCAGAAACGTATCGTATTCGAGATATGTTTATGAATGATCCGAGTTTATTGGGTCAAAGAGAAGATATTAAAGTATTGGCAGATGCAAATGTCGATGTTTGGCTCAAAGGTAAGATCGATCGATCACTGGCTGATGAGCAACAACAGTTAAGCCCTGAAGTTCGTCAATTGGCAGATGATTTAGAAGCCAAAGGTGTGATCGAAAGTACCTTTAACACCAACATTTTTACCAGTCCAGACTCGCGTAGTTCACCAGCGACCTCAGGTTTGGCAGGCGCTTTCATGGGCTCTTTGTTCATGATGTTGATTGTGATCTTTATTTCGATTCCAATCGGTGTAGCTTCCGCCATTTATCTGGAAGAATTTGCACCTAAGAATGTTTTGACAGATATTATTGAAGTCAATATTAATAACTTGGCAGCAGTACCATCGATTGTGTTTGGTTTACTGGGTGCAGCGATCTTTATTGGTTGGATGCATTTACCTTTATCTGCGCCATTGGTTGGTGGTTTAGTTCTCAGTTTGATGACTTTGCCAACCGTTATTATTACCACCCGAGCATCATTAAAAGCCGTTCCTCCTTCGATTCGTCAAGCGGCTTTAGGCTTAGGTGCTTCTCGTTTACAAACCGTATTCCACCATGTTCTTCCACTTGCATTACCGGGTATTTTGACGGGTGCAATTATTGGTGTAGCACAAGCATTGGGAGAAACAGCCCCATTGTTATTAATTGGTATGAGTGCTTTTGTTGCGAGCGTACCTGCAACTCCATTTGATCAATCTACTGCGTTACCTGTACAGATCTTCTTATGGCAAGGTAATGAATTACGTAATTTCTTTGAAGGACGTACTGCCGCAGCCATTATTGTATTGCTTGCTTTAATGATTAGTTTAAACAGTCTGGCAATATGGTTACGCAAAAAATTTGAAGTACGCTGGTAATTGAGGGCATGATATGAGTACTTTTACAGCGACAAAAAATAATCCCTTAGAACAGGATAAATCAGTGAATTCAGAAAACACTTCATCTACATTAACTGATGCGAATCAGAAACAAACGTCTACTTCTTTTGTTTCTCAATTCGATACACAGTCTTCAAGTAAGAAAGATGCTAAGTCTGATCAAGTTAAAATCAGCACTTCAGATGTCCATGTTTATTATGGCGAAGCTGAAGCGATTAAAGGCATTGATTTAAACATCTATCAAAATGAAGTGATCGCATTTATTGGTCCATCGGGATGTGGTAAATCTACATTTCTACGTACTTTAAATCGCATGAATGACACGATTGATTCTTGTCGTGTAACGGGCAAAGTACTGTTGGATAATCAAGATATCTATGATCCTAACTTGGATGTCGTGTTACTTCGTGCACAAGTCGGTATGGTGTTCCAAAAGCCGAACCCATTCCCAAAATCTATCTTTGACAATGTTGCATATGGTCCGAAACTTCATGGTTTGGCTCGTGATAAATATGATCTTGAAGAAATTGTGGAAAATAGTCTGCGTAAAGCGGGTCTGTGGGAAGAAGCCAAAGATCGCTTAAACCAGCCAGGTACGGGTCTTTCAGGTGGTCAACAGCAACGTTTGTGTATTGCACGAACTATTGCGGTGAGCCCTGAAGTGATTTTAATGGATGAACCATGTTCTGCGCTGGATCCAATTGCGACTGCGAAAATTGAGGAGTTGATCTCTGAGCTTTCAACTCAATTTACGATCGCAATTGTGACGCATTCAATGCAACAAGCTGCACGTGTATCGGATCGTACTGCTTATTTCCATTTGGGTGATTTGATCGAAGTAAACTCAACTGAAAAAGTATTTACGCAGCCAGAGCATCAGCTTACTGAAGCTTATATCACAGGTCGCTTTGGTTAATTTTAATCAGCTTTTAAAATGGCTTTAAAATGATTTGAGAATGCTTTTAGAATGACAATAATTAAAAAAGAGCCTAGAGGCTCTTTTTTAATATCAGTGCTTTATGTTGGACACTAAACCAATGATTCACCGCTATCGAGTGCTACTTTATAGTCCCGATATAAACCGACACAGAGCGTGATGAGTACACCAACCGCTAGTGTTGGCCATAGCATTAAGTAGAGTGTTAAAAAAGTAGGGTTCATGTGAGGCTCCTTATTTTCCTTGTTCAGGTAGATCGTGGAATTCAATGACCTTTTCATTGATTTTATTAAAATTAAACGCTGGTTGTTTATTGAGTAAGCTTAAAATGGTACAGACCACGGCACTTGCACCATAAGCAGTCAGCGAACTCAAAAGGGTGAGGTGGTGACGTAAAAAATCGATTGTGTTGGGCATTAATATCAAGATGGAGCTAATCCCAACCACGAGTGCCACATTTTTACCAAAGAAACCAAAACTCATTAGGCCTAAAACAACACCTGCACCCACTGTGGCAATAATTTCAAAGCCAAGTGCTGTGAAGCTTTGTAATGGAATAAGTTCAAAACGAATCAATAAAAATGCAACAAATGCAGTGAGTACAGACCAGTTGAAGGCGCGTGCATTAACTCTGTCCCAATACAGACTGGCAATAACAGGGAATACAATTGCACCCCAAAGTGCACCGACAAAAATCAGCATTGATAAAATATCAAACTTCATCGTGGCAAAGATCATGCCCAGCATCGTGGCCACGATCATGGTGATCCGACCAATGAACAGCATTTTTTTCGGATCAGGACGATTTTTTGCAATTTGCTTACCGTAAATATCGGTCATGACTAAGGCGGACAGTGCTGATAGATCTGAATCAGCAGTGGATGATAGAGCCCCGATAACCATGATAAAGAGCAAAGCAACCATAAATGGGGACAAATATGTCGCTGCCATTTGTGGAATGAGGTTGTTTAAGTTGCCATCAATCGGCTGTATGCCTGCAAATAGCGCCAATAAACCTAACATGCCGAGACCAATTACGATGGCTGCATAACCAATGGTTGCTGTAATAAAACTTGGTTTTATTAAGTCTTCACGAACAGCAAATAAGCGCTGAGCAATGGTTTGATTACCAATTGCATATGCTAAAACTGCCACAAAGAAGGGTGCACCTTGTTCTAAAAATGCAGTTTTTGAGAAAAAGTCGAGTTGTTCAGTCGTTAGATTAGACACTCCTGTTTGGAACAGGCTTGGACCACCAAGTGTAAAAAATAACGTGGGGATAATGATCACAGCAGCAAGGATCATGGCTATCAACTGACCGAAGTCAGTAAATACTGATGAGCGGAAACCAGACCATAGGGTGTACGATAAAACCCCAATACCGGTAATGAGAACGCCATGAACAAAACTCAATGGCGATAAAATCTCAACCAAGGCACCTGCGGCAGTAAAATTGACCATCAAGCTGATGACACTGCCGACTATATTTGAACCCGCCAAAATCATTTGGCTTTGACTACCATGACGTGCATGCATGATTTCGGCAAGGGTATGGGCATTAGGTGCTAATTTACGAAAGCGTTTGCCGAAGGGATAGATGAATAAAATCATCAATGCACCCCAGAAACCATAATGGAATGCGCCCGATACACCATATTTATAGCCTGCTGAAGCAGCTGCATAAAATGAAGCGGCCCAAATCCAAGTGGCGGTCATACTAGCCGCAGCCATACCAAAACCGATCGAGCCATTCGAGACCATGTAGCCATCGACATTTTCGTTTTTTTGCCCGATTTTGAGCGAAAGAAAAAAAGTAATACCGTAAAAACAAAGCATCAATAGCACAACTGATGTGCTAGAAAATTGAAACATATTCATTCCTTAAGCGGGTCATTCCTCGATTAGCTTGATGTTAAATAAGCAATCTGATGAATGGCAGATTAAGGCTCTTGTATAGACAGAGCAGGATGTTGTAAAAATTTAAATACCTGTAATAAAAAGATATTTATCCATTTTCTACAACACGCGTTAACGTTTGCGGGTAAGACCTAATGATGGGATACCCAAAAAAGCAGTTTTTGAGTGTAACATGACAACATCATAAATACTGATGAAGTCAACATTAATCCAGTAATTTGCCTGATATATGGAGATCTTCATTCAAATCTATTTGTTTTGAGCGAAACTAAATACTATTTAAAACAATTGCTTATAATGAACTATATTTATCTATATGTTTTAAATCATTTTTTTTAAAAAACAAGTAACAAAATTTTAAAATGTAGCGTTTA
>JAHLFF010000246.1 GCA_018883945.1 Candidatus Acinetobacter avistercoris | reverse complement strand
CCTCGCTTGATTAGAGCTTGGTTATAAGAGGGCCAATTCGTTGTGCGATAGATTTTGGATGCAGGCTTCTTCATTTGGAAATTATATTGCTAAAGAAGCCTTCAGGAATAGCTTTCTGCAACAAAGCCGTTTTAAATCCTACATCAGATTTGTCTAAAGAGTTTTCTCCAGAAGAGATTCAATCCATCCTTAATATGGATGTTGAATAATCTCTATGAATTAAAAAGCTTTTGAATAGTTCTAAAGCTTTATTGTACTAAAATGAAGCAATATAATTATTGAGTTGCTTTAATTTTTTCAACGATTTCAGTTAACTGCTTAATACGTTTAACTTCATTCCAAAGCAATTTTGCTTCAGGATAGTGCTTAGACATCATACCAATCCATTGTTTATAACGTCCGACCATATTGATTTCTTTTTTATAAGGACCACTTAGGAAACGAACTTGCAAGGCTAATAATTCATTCCAAGTAATGAGAGGTTCATCTTTATTTTGACGGATGCATTGGGTAATGTCAGGGGTCGTGACTGCAGCTCGACCAATCATTAAATCTTCACAACCAGATTCTATTTGACATTGTTTTGCATCACTATTGGTCCAAATTTCACCATTGGCAATGACATTGATTTTTAAGGCTTCACGAATAGGTTTTAATTGATCCCAAAAGGCTGGGGGAGTGTAACCTTCAGCTTTAGTCCGTGCATGAACTGTGAGCCACGCCGCACCAGCATCTTCAATAGCATGTGCATTTTCTAATGTATAATTTCGATCCATGTAGCCCAAGCGCATTTTTACGGATACTGGAATATCTGCAGGTACAGCATCTCGTACAGCCTTGACTAACACATGAACAGTTTCTGGTTCATCGAGTAATACAGATCCACCTCGATGTCGATTCACTGTTTTTGCAGGACAACCAAAGTTCATATCAATCGCAGGTGCACCCAGTTCGACAGCGCGTACTGCATTAGCAGCAAGCATTTCTGGATTATTTCCTAAAAACTGAACGTGTACGGGGGTGCCAGCAGCAGTTTTACCATTATTGAGTAACTCAGGACAGTAGTTATGATAAACATGGTCAGGTAGAACAGAATCTGTCACACGGATAAACTCAGTCACGCACCAGTCAAAGCTTCCGACATGCGTCAGAACATCGCGCATAATTGGATCAGTTAAGCCTTCCATGGGTGCAAGAATAAGTTTCAAATGTAATAGCCTGTCATCTTAAAAAAGCTGTTATACGGATTTTTATGGAATTTGTCTAGGCAGGAATAATACTGACTTGAACAGCAATGCTAAGTTTTGATTAATATTATAAATATCTTGCTTAATTAAAAAGGTCTAAACCCGTTAATCGAGTTTAGACCTTGAGTTGTTAAACGGATCTAGAGGTACTTAGCCCACTTAAGTGCTCCTGAATTAATTACTAAGCCTTGCTCTACTGATGTTGATCCAAGTTCTTGAGCATTGGTGTATTGTTGCTTTGGAATCACAATCTTAGAACCAGCACCAAATGTATTGATTTGTTGTATACCTTCAATAAAAGGCTCAACGCCTTGCGAGCTAATGCTGCCAACAATTGCATTTGGATTTTTTGTAATACCACAAGCAGCACTCCCTTCGACAGTACTTCGAGCCAAAACATCCCCATAAATTTGTGCACAAGCACCTATTCGAACAATTCGATTTGACATTAAAGCAACCAAACCTAAATCTAGTTTTTTAACCTGAACGCCATCGATTTTGATTTTATCAATCATATCTGAACCGGGTCTACTCGGATCTGGAACTTTATTCATTTTGTATGAAAAGGTATTTTCATCTTTACATAGGTTTACAGGAGTCAAAAACTTATTGGAAATGGTTTGTGGTTGAGTTGCAGGTGGCGCCGTTGAAAACTCAGTATTGTTGACAGAGTTTAAATTTCGCGAACAAATAATTGAAGGTGTTCCACCTCTCGTAACGTTATAAGGTGAGTAAATTCGAGGGGAAAACGCAATCGCATCAATTGAACCTTCAGCAAGAAAACTGTTGGTAAATGCAGTGCTCATACTGTCTGCATTGATGTTCGCATCACCAGAAATAATTAACTTTCCTTCAAAGTAGAAAATACCAGGTGCGAAAGCTGCATTTTCTAAACTCGACTCTTTCATTGAGCGTATATAGAAAGTGTCTGGTAAAAGAGTAAAGTCATAATCTACAGGCCAGCCAAAAATAGAAAGGTCAGCGCCATTAAAGCCGACGAAGTCCATACTAACACGGGGTAGATAACCAATAATTTCCGAAGAACAATATCCACTCTTGTGACCAGATCGAACTAATGCACTATTGGTCATATATTGTTCTTTTTCAACAGTGAGGCAAATAGCACCTACATAGTGATTGGTATTTCGAGTATATTTACCTAAATAAAATCCTTCATTGTTGATCAATGTTTTGTTTTTATTTTGGTCTACTGCATATTGTTTACCATCTTCATACATGTAGGTGATTTTGGTTTTTTCATTTTTCAAATGGTTAAGATAAACGCGAGCCATCCCATTAACTTTCGTGAAAATATAATTGGCATCTTTTTTATATTCAGTGACATCGACTCGAGTTTGGAACTCCAGTTGGCCGTTGATTAAATCTGATAAGTCTTTTCTAAAGGCTGCTTCATTCAATGCGTTCGGAACAACAAAATCAAGACCTGCGATTGTACCTGTAATTTTTTCAGTGGTTTTACCCAGAATTCTTGGATTAGACAAGAAAATGCTATTAATTTTGCCTTTAAGATTTACATTGCCTTGAACATCGACATCAATACCTTCAAGTAATGGAAAACTTAAATCGCCATAAGCAGAAATATTACCACCAACCCAGCTTGAACTCATTTGTACGGCAGCATTATAAAGACTCGTACCCTGACCGATTCCTTTGGAATAAACAGAGCCATTAACTTTGGAGAATAAAGACAAGTCAACAGATTCGTAAGCCTTAACATCTCCGCCGACGGTACTGTTTGAAATACTTACATCTTTACCAGAGAGAACATCACCGGTCACACGACTAAATATTGAGATACTCACATTACCAATAGTTTGAACACTGGTTGCAGTAACATTGGTATAAAGTCTTACATCGCCATTGGTTTTAATGTTAGTTGCAGATGAACCTTCTGAAAGTTCTACCTGACCTAGTGTGGAAATATTTTGCGCCGTAGATTTAAGTGCTAAATGTACTTCGCCCAAGGCTTCAATGTTTTTGGCAGTCACTCCAGTTTGTAATTTAACAGACTCCAATGCTCTGATATTACCAAAATTACCAGGGTGGATAATAAAAACTTTACCTTCTGCATTAATGTCTATTTCTACATTTCCACATCCAGTAAATGAACAGTCGATGTAAACATCACCGCCTTTACCCGTGCGAGGATCTTTTTTTACATTTATGGTGAGTTTAGAAAGATTGTTCGTTTTAAATCCAGCTTGAATAGAAGCATTACCACCATCAACATTTAATACTGCTTTGGTGTTTGGTACTTCTGCACTTAAAGTTGTTCCAGATAGAAAAGTATTTCCACCAAAGTTTACTGATGGCATTTCACCAGCAATCGTGACTTGACCATCTTTAATTAAAAGTTCATAAACAGCGTGAATCGTTGTTGCTGCTTGAGATCTAATATTATTTGCACTGATATCTGCGCTAATCGTACACGTTGAGTTTTTATCAACACAGCCGATTACTTGAATATTTTTAGCAATCACGACTTTTTCATTGACATCGTTACGTAAGGTCACAGAAGTATTGTGTAACTTTTCAAGATTGCTGAGGCCCAATTGACCTTGTTTTAAAATATGTGCACGAAACGCACTGACACCAGCCCATCCCATGAGCTGGGCATTGGTTTGACCATGTGCAGCAACGCTGGATTCTTTATTTGAAACCAATGATCTTGCAACTGAAGCAGTTACAATCATTAATGTTAGCCCAATCAGCAAAACCAATAGAATAGTGGCCATGCCTTGTTGTCTTTTTAATGTCGTCATCGCGAGTACTCACTATTTCTATCAGGAGAGAATATTGTTGAGACAGACAGTATTTTTGATACTGCCACCTGTCCCTGTGATATGTTCTCTTTTTGCTGAAATGGTCATTTGTTTCAGTCCTTTTGAGTTATTTTTATCAACGCCATAAGGTGTGCATTGTCCTGAAGTAATGTTATAGACAAAAATAGGCTCTGCTTTAGAACTACGAAATGCAACAATGTTTTGGTCTTCTTCCCATGTGCCATTTTTCCAGTTAGTTGGATCAGAACCGCATGTTTTTTTGAGCAGCATTAGTTGATGTAATTTGGTGTTGCCATCAGTGGTAATTTTTTCTGCAATTCCTTGGCATTGATAGGTAATCGGTGTAGTTCCAATATTCGGTATAAATCTCCAAAAAACTGCAGAACGACCATAATGCGTTCCGATTTGAATATCATTCGATAATCCAGAACCGTAACCTGCATTTTGCATAAATTTTTGAGCCACCAATAAACCTGTTTGAATTTGCGCATCGTATTCAGCATCTTGAGCGGCATTCAGTCCAATCTGAGTGATCTGTTTGAAAAGCATAAGCATCATCAACATGCACAGCATGGCAATGACAAGTCCAACCATAAGTTCAATCAACGTAAAACCTGCTTGTTTCATCACTTATCTCCCCACCACATAACATGAATCACTCAGTGTTCCTTGAGCACAAGAGGTAGCTTGAGCTTGATTTTTACTGGCAGCTAAAACTGGCCATTCAATAACGGTTGTATCTACAGTAATTTTTTCAGTTGCACAGGCGACATAAAAAGTTGTATTGGCCACGACTATATTTGACGTTAATGATGGAGATTCACACAGTGTTGCAGGT
>JAHLFF010000245.1 GCA_018883945.1 Candidatus Acinetobacter avistercoris | reverse complement strand
AGCAGAACGAGCAGTAACTTCAAGTACAAAATATTCCAGCAACTTTTTCTGTACTTTTTTATTTAATTTACAATTGATTATCTTCATTTTCGTAGACTAACATAAAGCTAATCTACTACAGCCCCAAATTTTATCTTAAAAAGTCGACAAACCACTCCACTCCATAAAACGATAAACACCATATTTAAGTTTTGATTCATCCGCATATTTTGCATACGCCACACTCATGTTCTTATCATCGAGATTTGACCATGCTGTGTTGAAATAGGTTTGCGCATCGGTAAAAACTTTCTGATTGGATTGACCAACCACACGCAAATCCGTTTCCAAATTATAATTTTTGAGATTACGTGCGGTAAAATTCGCAGAACCTAAAATCAATTCAGCTTGCTGTAAATTAGACTTCAAAATCATTTTGCTATGGCATTGTTCACCTTGAGTATTACACCAACGAACTTGAACACCTGCGTCATTCAATTCAGAAGCGACTTGGCGGTTTGGAATACCATTTTTTTCACGACCAAATGCATCTTTATTCGGATCAAGTAAAACTCTTACATTTACACCACGTTCTTTTGCCTCAATTAAGCCTTTAACGATTTGACGCTCTGATAAGTAGAACATGGCCAAATCAATATTTTCTTCGGCTTTTGCAGAATTAATTAGCTTTAAAGTCGCTTCTAAAATGGCTTGTTCAGTCAATACTTGCACTTGAGGTAAGGTATTTGCAGCTTCAAACTCCCCGATGATGATTCCCGGAACCGAACCTTTAGACATTAAACTGACCGCTTGTTCTGTATTTAAAACATCCACCGCTGTACGGCCTGAAACAATCAAAGCTACATTCGAATGGTGTGAACTGCCATCATGTGGGTTCATAGACGTGACTAGTGCTTTCCAACCATCAACCGTATCCACCACCATGGTTTTACGATGATTCGCTTTAAAATTAAATAAAGACAGATAACTGCGCAGCGTAATATCCTCATCACCGAATGGATTCGACAACCAGCCCTTTTCAGGATTGTTTTGAATCCCTTGACAGCATAAATACCATAAACCTGACCACAGTGGATTTGATGCTCGTAATGGAGTCAAATCTGTTTCAATCACTTCAATACCAGCTTTACGTAGTTGGCGATAATGTTCTGGTACCACGCCGCCATACACCGAATTTATTGGGTCGGTAATGAATTTAATATCAAGTTGAGAATTAAATTTACGTTTTTGTATTAATGCATCGGTCAACTTCTTTGTTAAAGCATCGTGATCAATTTTAGATTCTCCTAAGGCAGCATTAAACAAGAACATATCCAGCACAATCGTGGTTTGTGCTTGATCAATCAAACTCAATATTTCGTTAAAAATATGATGATCTTTTTGTTGCTTACCCGCTGCATCCAAATAGGTATAATCTGCAACAAATTCGACCTCGGCATGGCGTAACTTTCCAGTAAAGTTCAAGCCTTCAGGTAGAGGCTTGTACATATGATAAAGCGCGGATGTGAGATATCCCAAAGCCAACATGCCAATAATTAAGCCGCAATACTGACGACGCGACCAATTCAATTTTTGATGAATTCGTTTGAAAATGCGCATAACAAAAAACCTAGTCCGATCACTCAGACTAGGTTTTATTTGTATATTTTTCAAGGGTAATTCTGTTCAAACCCTTAACTTCAGGTCAGATGAATTAAAAACTAAACCCTAAGCCTAGCGTAAAGTTACGTCCAACTTGAGGAATGTTCGATAGGAATGATGCATGCGAATAAACGTGATCATCTAATAAGTTATTGGCTTTCAAATAAACGCGGTAATCATTTCGATTATTCAATTGACCGGCATATGAAATACCAACATTTACCATATTATAACCTTGGGTTTCTGTTTCATATGCAGTGAATTTATCTTGCTTAAACACATGATAATACTCTGCCAATCCTGACCAACCATCCGCAAAGTCAGCTTCTACCTTGGTTCCTAAGCGACCACTTGGAACGCGTGGCGCGTTTTCACCATCAATTTTCCCACGTACATAATCACCGAATACACTGGCTTTATACATATCGTTAATGCGATAGCCTAGCTGAGCTTCAGTGCCGTAAAATTTTGCTTTATCTTGCGTATATTGCACGCCGCGTAAATTGCCTTTTTGCGCAATCGTTGCGCCATAAATATAATCATCAAACCAGTTATGATAAACATGCATGTGATAATCTAACTTGCCACCTTCATAATGAAGACCAAGTTCTAAATTATTAGACGTTTCTTTATCTAACTGATCATTACCCAATTCATAAGTATTGGTCGCAAAGTGTAAGCCATCGGCATACAACTCTTGCGCAAGTGGTAAGCGTTGTTGATGCGACCCAACAATCGATAATTTATAGTTCGGCATAAATTCCCAGTTCGCTGCAGCTGACGCTGAAACACCTGTGCCACTATAGTTTTTTTGAGTCGATTCCACATCAATAGTTTGATGATCTACACGAGCACCTAATTCCACATGAACATCACCAAATTGACGATGTTCTAAACCAAAAATACTATATTTCTGAGTTTTCGTATCTGCCATAAGTACATCATGATTATGGCCTTCATGCTCAGCATGATCATGGCTATGGTCATGGCTATTATCATGATCATCGTCGTCATGTTCATCATCACCATGACTATGTGCTTCAGGCGCTGATAAATTAATTTTCTGTTGCGAGAATTGAGTACCAATGACCCCTTCCCAGCCCGCAACAGCAGCATGAACCAACTCTAAACGAGCATCATAGCCTTTACTTTTAAAGTTACTGATTACGCTATTTTCTTCTAATTCATCATGTTCATAATCAGTGAAACTTGCATGCGCACGCAATTTTTCAAAACCTTTGAAAGGTTGATCTAATTCTGTTCTAAGATCATAACGTTCAGATTTTAAATCGACCCACGGACCAGCAACGTTCTCATGCTCATGATCATGGTCATCCTCATCTGCTGCAGGACAATGAAAATGATCACCATGTAATTCACAACCATGATATTCATGACTATGTCCTGGCAAACCATATTGATCTTGACGATTACTATAAGACAAACCGACAAATCCACGATCATGAATCCAAGATCCACCGACATTGACCGTTTGTCCTTCAGAGAAAGTATTGTCTACACGGCGTTTTTTCTCATCATGAAAATGGTCACCGTGTGGCTCAGATACAACATAATCAGGCGCGATATAATCATTCGCTTTGTGCTTTGAACCTTCAATACGTAATGCAAATTGATCACCAATCGCAGCTGTAACGCCTGCGCTGGCTAGTTTTTCATCACTACCAGAGTTGTAACGGACTCCAACTTCTCCCTGCATACCATTGTCAGGCATTTGGGTTGGAATTTTTTGATCTGTGACATTCACCAAACCGCCTACGTTACCTGCACTATATAAAAGTGTAGATGGACCTCGAATCACTTCGACTTGCTTGGCTAAAATCGGATCGACTGTCACGGCATGATCTGGAGACAATGTTGAAACATCGGCTGTTTCTGAAGCATGTTGAAGAACTTTAACACGTGGACCATCTTGACCGCGAATGACTGGGCGACTGGATCCTGAACCATATTGGTTTGAATATACACCAAGCTCATCAGCCAATGCGTCGCCAATCGTTGTGGAACGTTCTGCTAGTTTTTTATTATCAATTACATGATCAGCAACGGCAAAGTCAGCAGCTGTTTGTACCAATGGATGAGCTTGTGATTGTATGGTTTCTAATCGATTTACTTGTTTTTTTTCTTCAGCAAAAACTGATGCTGAGACGATTGATAGTATGGAAATCGTGATTAAATTTTTATGGAAAGACATGCACTGGTCCAAAACATTATAATACAGAATTATGTAATAATATAACATTACAGCATGTTTGCAACCAAAAATTTGTTTAATCGTTAAAATGTGTCGGATCGCTATTCACTTCGCGATCCGACACTGAAAATCGCTTAGATTCTTAATTGAAGTGCAACCAAGCAGAATCTATGCGCTTTGCAAATCCTTTTTAAACCGCACCTTTGACTTCTGAATTATGATAAAACTCATTAAAGACGCTGTGATTAAATAGAAGATATACGTGGTATTTTTAAAAAATAGATAATATTCTGTGAGGCCACTCAACATATAATAACTCACAAAGATAAATCCAAAAACGGCCAAGCTTTTGATCAATTGATCTGACGAAAAAAACATCCGAATAAAGTAAAATATCGCAGATAAAAAGGTCAAAAATAGAGCCAAAATACCGACAACACCATTTGCTGCTAATTCATGAAAGTAAATGCTGTGTTGATGCTGAAAACAAACTGGAAGCTTTCCTTGCGCTTGTAATTTACAGTTCTCTTGCTCGATTTGACTCATCCCCACACCCAGAATTGGACTGGTTTTAAATAGATCTATAGCGTTATCCCATAAATATAAACGTATGCCCGAACTGTTCTCGAAGTTATTTTGTACGATATTTTCAGTGTCTTGTTTTAAATGTTTTACCCGTTCTTGAATTGGAGAAGACGGGAGTACTAAATTAACAAAAATAAATACTAAAAATAAAATAAGCATCAACATCACTTTTTTAAGCTGAGTGCGGTAATAAAATATACTCAAAATCAACAGTGCCAAAGGAACGCCCACCCACGTCCCACGTGAGCCGTGCAAAATCAGTAAAAATAGCGCAGAAACACTGACTAAAAGACTCAAATATGACGCTTTGCCTTGTTGCAAGAAAGAGAAGCACAACCCCAATAATGCTATTGAAATGAATGTAATGTCATAACTAATGACTGGATTAAAATATTCGGTAAAATTACCCCGATCAAAATTTAAAGCAATTCCCCAATACAACAGATAAAAAACTAAAAATACCAAAATGATATTCAGAATCGTAGATAAATGGTTTTGATTGAATCCCGTAAAACTGTAAATCGTTGGTAACGCAATCAAGGGTAAAAACCAAATATATTGATTGATTAAATGTTTATAGGTTCGATATAAGTCTGGAGGAATCAGATCAAATCTACTGAAAAGATGATAATTAAGTGTCACTAAAACAAAAGTTGATGCACTAAAGACGATTAATGACAAATTTGGCTTTACTACTTTTTTCTGATAGATGCAAAAGAAAAAGAACAGCAGTATAACGATGGAAACATCCCAATGCTGAAAGGATTTATTGAACATTTGATGAAAAATAACCAGCAAAAACATCAATGAGATCAGCAAAATCCCTTTCATTTCTTTAAGTTTATATGTGTTTTCTTTTATATAATTCATTCTATCGCCAGATAAAATTTTTGATGGCTCATTTTAAAGAAATGTAAATATTAATCTAGATACTACACAAACATTATTGCGCCTCATTATAGGTTTGGATATATTCAAAAGATGCCTTTTACCATTTCTCACGCTGTGCTTGCTCCCCCATTATCTAAATGGTCAGGACAACGACTCCCTATCTCAGCGCTTGCCATCGGTTGTATGGTACCTGATCTAGTCCGTTTATTTACGTCAGAAGAAATTAACAGCACTCATCTTTGGAGTGCATGGCTGTATCCAAATTTATTGATTGGTTTACTTTTTTGTCTGAGTTGGTATCTGATTTTTCGTCCAGCTATTTTTCGATTTTTAGGGCTACACAAACCGCTCAACATCACATCTTTAAAAAAAATCATCATATTTGTTTTTTTGATCATGTTATCCCTGATTATTGGTACAGCAACTCATCTTATTTGGGATGGTTTAACGCATGTGGATTATCGTACTTTTGCCTTCCATGACTTTCTAAGTCAATCGATTCGCATTGGCAATCAACATTTTCAGATACATCGTGTTTTACAAATAGGGACATCCATTTTAGCCCTACCTATTTTATTATGGATGGGTCTAAAACATCAGAAAATCCATACTCAAATAAAACCGCTTGATCCTAAAATAAAAATGTACGCGCTCAGCTTACTCATCATTTCCTTTTTTGCGGGCTGTTTTAATTACATTGCATTTGCACAACCCTTAGGTACTCCTCCTTGGCAAAATGATCTGTACTGGTTCATCGGTAAATCGATTAATCATTTTTTTAGTTCATTTCTCATCGTATTTGCATTCGGATGCATGTTGTTTCAAATTTTAGATCGTCGCGCTTATTTTGAATAATCTGGAGACCCGATCTATCCATTCGAAGATATTCGTTTGAATTACTGCTGTTTCTTGATCTTGCGCTTGTGACAAACTACTAAAAGAGGCATAATTCATCCTTCGAATAAAGGCGATACGCTGTTTACGTACTCGCTTTCACTAACCCATATAGTTGGATTTTATACGCTATGATGCGCACTCATTACTGCGGTTCTTTAACCGAAACTCAAATTGATCAAACCGTTACATTATGCGGTTGGGTACATCGTCGTCGTGACCATGGTGGCGTGATCTTCTTAGACATGCGCGATCGCGATGGTCTTGTACAAGTTGTTATTGATCCTGATACCCCAGAAGCATTTGCAACTGCAGATAAAGTACGTTCAGAATTCGTATTAAAAATCACTGGCCGCGTACGTCGTCGTTACGAAGGCACAGAAAACTCAAATATGGTCAGTGGCCAAATTGAAGTTTTGGGTAAGGAAATTGAAGTTCTTGCTCAATCTGAGACTCCTCCATTCCCATTGAATGATGAAAACACCAATATTTCTGAAGAAATTCGTTTGAAATACCGTTTCTTGGACATCCGTCGTCCTGAAATGTTAGATCGTTTACGCTTCCGTTCTAAACTCACCAATCTTATTCGTAACTATTTCGAAGATCATGGTTTCTTAGACGTTGAAACACCAATTTTGACTCGTGCAACACCTGAAGGCGCACGTGACTATTTAGTGCCAAGTCGTGTATCTAACGGTAGCTTCTATGCACTTCCACAATCACCACAATTGTTTAAACAATTGTTGATGGTGGGCGGTATCGATCGTTATTACCAAATTGCTAAATGTTTCCGTGATGAAGACTTACGTGCAGATCGTCAGCCTGAATTTACTCAAATCGACGTTGAAACATCGTTCATGAGTGACGATGACATCATGGATTTGATGGAAACCTTAACTGTTAAAATGTTCAAAGAACTTTTAAACGTTGAGTTTGATAAATTCCCACGTATGAGCTATGCGGATGCAATGCGTGACTATGCATCAGATAAGCCAGATATGCGTATTCCTTTGAAATTGGTTGACGTTGCAGACATGATGCAAGACGTTGAGTTCAAAGTATTCGCAGGTCCTGCTAAAGATCCTAAAGGTCGCATTGTTGCACTTCGTGTACCAGGTGCAGGCGCGCTTCCACGTAGCCAAATTGACGAATACACAAAATTCGTTGGTATCTACGGTGCAAAAGGCTTGGCTTATATTAAAGTCAACGATCTTGAAAAAGGCATTGAAGGTCTTCAATCTCCAATCGTTAAATTCATCGAGCCAATCGTACTTGATCTATTGAAACGTGTTGGCGCTGAAAATGGCGATATCGTATTCTTTGGTGCAGACAAAGCTAAAGTTGTAAACGATGCAATGGGTGCGTTACGTATCAAAGTTGGTCATGACATGAAACTTGCAACCTGCGAGTGGGCGCCACTTTGGGTTGTTGATTTCCCAATGTTTGAAGAAACTGATGATGGCAAATGGACCTCTGTACATCACCCATTCACGCTACCAAAATCTAGCGTTGAAGAAGTGAAAAATAATCCAGGTGCTGCACTTTCAGTTGCCTATGACATGGTATTAAACGGTACTGAAGTCGGCGGTGGTTCACTGCGTATTCATAACCTAGAAATGCAAAAAGCGATTTTTGAAGCACTGGGTATTAATGAAGAAGAAGCGGAAGAAAAATTCAGCTTCCTACTCAATGCATTGAAATTCGGCGCGCCTCCGCATGGTGGTTTGGCATTCGGTTTGGATCGTCTAGTGATGCTAATGACAGGTGCTTCTTCTATTCGTGATGTGATCGCATTCCCGAAAACAAAGACTGCTGAATGTCCTTTAACTCAAGCACCTGCGCCAGTTGAAAGCAACCAGTTACGTGACTTAGGTATTCGTCTACGCGAAAAACCAAAAGCTGAAGAAACGAAATAATTTAATTTTTGATTCTTTTAAAAGCCCTACTCTCATGTAGGGCTTTTGTTTTTCATAACAAAATTGAGATATATTCTCATCAATGGCATAATGATGTCATTCATTTAAAGGTAGTTTCTCATGGCTATGCGTCCAGATGTTCGTCGTCATACAATTATTATTATTGTTTTTGCAATCGTGCAGTGGGCATTTATGCGTTATATTTTAAATGAACAATTATTTAATTTAACCACTTACGAGCGTATTGTTTATTTTAGTGGAAGTAGTTTTGTTGCAGGTTTTGGTGTTATTTCAGCGCTTATTTATATGGTGATTAAAGGAAACTCTGATCGAACTTAAGCTCTTATCTTTTGAATTTTTAGAGTAGCTCAAATCATCGTGATGTATTCAACGCTAAAAACTTTTTCTAAACTTCCAATGACAGCGATTCAATCTCTCGCAAAGGCCATTGGAAGACTATTATTTATTACCAATTCATCCGCTAGAAAAACAACAGAAATTAATTTAAGAATTGCTTATCCAAAATTAAATCAAGATCAACGAACTCTATTGATCAAGAAAAGTTTGGAAAGTCAGTGTATGACTTATGCAGAATCCATCAAAATTTGGGGTTCGAGTACCAATTATGCTCTCTCACTGATTACCAAAATACATAACGAAAATATTTTTTTTGATGCGATTAATGCAGGACAAGGTGTAATTGTCGTTGTTCCACATTTTGGCACATGGGAACTCTTAAATGTCTGGCTAAATCAATACTCCTCCCCTGTCATCATGTATAAACCCAATAAACATAAAGATTTAGATCGCTTCATGTTAGAAGCGAGACAGCGATTAAATGCAACTTTAGTCCCGACAGATGAATCAGGTGTGCGTGCTATATTCAAACATCTAAAACAAGGTGGATTAACCGCAATTTTACCTGATCACGTACCTAAGGAGTCTGGAGGAGTTTACTCACCATTCTATGGACAAAATACGCTGTCTTCTACATTGGTTTCAAAATTAGCGTCAAAAACACAATGTGCTGTTATTGGCTTAAGTTGTAGACGTACAAATCAGCTTGATGGTTTTGAAATTTTTGTCAATGAACTTTCTGATGAAATTTTATCTAAAGATTTACAACTTTCAGTTGATACGCTAAATAAAGAGTTGGAACACATGATTAATGCTGAACCCCATCAATATTTATGGAGCTATAAACGTTTCCGTCGCATGCAAAATGAAATTAAACATTATGAGTGAGTTAAAATTCCGTATTATTTAAAACTAATTTTGCAAAATAATAATTTTAATTTAATTACTAAACGTTGATATTCGCGATTAATTTTAAAGACCAAATTCTTTTTTATCTTTCGTTCATTGAGTAAATTATAATCTAAGCGCTCTCTGCGTTCAGACTCCAATTGGCTATGAATCACACTGGTATTTGGGTTGGAATTCAAACGATCACTTTGAATACATAGTGCTGGACATATTTGATAAATCTTAAGATCTGAATGCTCAATAAAGAATTCAAACAAAATATGATCAACAGGAATAATCACGTCTAAATTCTGGATATATTTAAGCAATGTTTTGGCACTTTTTTGGCTTAAAATATAGCCCGCCGCTCCCAGATGAATCCCCTGCATTTTACGAAGGTGTCTTTGCTTTGTAATCGGTATTTTTTTCAAACTCATGAGCGCTGATGGTGAAAATGCCTCAAGTTTAATAATATCCATCTCTTCTGAAATCCAATGATTATTATTCAAAAAGCTCGATATATCCTCACCCAAAAGAATATCATCTTCAAAAATAGCAATATATTCTAATTGATTTTCAATGGCCTTATTCCATAAATAAACATGAGATAAAAGGCATGCTTTTTCACCGTTTGTTAAATCAGAATTGCTAAGATTCAAATTTAATTGAGCTGAAACTTCATCAACCTGAGTAATGTTAATCGCATCAAAAAAGGTGAAATTAATTTCACTCCTATTAAATTCATTGCTAATATGTGATCGACGATCAGCTGCGTCAACTAAACTAATAATAAAATTTTTCATTTACACTAAGATCTAACTCTCAAAATCATTTAAAACTGACTGTCTTCTTTAACAATGCAAACCTAATTTGCCTAATGATACGTATAAGCTCTAATTTTATTTTATTCCAACCTTTTTTCTTATAGGTTTTCATTCTGGAATGTCTTTCTTTCAACAGACTGCTTGCAAGTTTAGTATTTTCTATTTCTGGCGATAAGGTGAGTTCTTGAATACAAATAGCAGGATTCATCTGATGAACTTTCAATGAACGATCTAATATCGCTTTATCAAAAATAAGATGATCTACAGGTTGTGCCGTATGATTTAAAACATAATCAAGGCACATTTTCGCCCCATCTAAAGTTAAAATATAGGCGGCTGCACCTAAATTTGGACCGTTTAATACATGCACTTTCCTATCTGTATTTTTTAAATTTTTACCTTCGTTACTGAGAATAACTTTACGATAAAAATATTCAAGTTTAATAATATGCCAATCAGATTCAAGCCAATCATCATCATTAAATATACTTTCTGCATTTTCACCTAAGTAAATATCATCTTCAAAAATAGCCGTATAAGGAATACTCTCTGAAATTATTTTTTTCCAAAGTTCAATGTGACTCAATAAACAGGCTAACTCAGATGGAGCAAGCAACTCAGCATTCACTTTCATTTTCATATCTGAGACGATAGTATTTGCTTGATCAGGTGTAATCGCATCAAAAAAACTAAAATTAATATTATTTTTTGAAAATTCATATTCAATATGCTGTCTACGTTCAGAGGCATTTTTTAGACTAATGACATAGTTTTGCATAAAATATTCCAAATTACATTTATTGAAACCAAGGCTGATTTTCAGCTGTTTCTTTTAAAGATGGCGCTTCAAGATTTATTTTGGTACCTGATATCGCTAATTGATAATATTCCAAATAATGGTTTGCCATCTTAATCGCATTAAAATGCTGCTTAACGTGCTGATGACAAATCAATGGATCATAATTATTTTCTATTATAGCAGTTTTTAAAACTTCGGCCTTATGACTCAGTTTACCACACTGTACTGGGACTAACTCTGGAATTGCACCATAAGGTGTAGCAAAAATAGGACAACCAAAGTACATACTTTCAATAATTGCTAAACCAAAAGGCTCATGCCATTTAACAGGAAAAATAAGACCTTTAGACTTCTGTAGCAGCGCTAGTTTTTCCTGACCACCAACCATGCCATGAAACTTAATTTTAGAGGAAAATGTTAGTCTTAGACCCCGCTTAAAATTGAAGCGCTGACCGCCTAAAACATGCAAAGGAACGTTTGCTTTTTTAGCAACGTGTATTGCACCTTTAACATTTTTTAAACGCCATTCCGCTTTACCTAAAAAATGATAATAATCTCGTTTAATCCCCCAATCCACTTCACCATAGTTTCTCCAGTCCAAACCGTTATATACAAAATGATTGGATCCATGACGTTGTGCGTGATCTTTAGAAACAAAAATAGTATTAGAATCTAATAGTGAATTTAACTTGGCATTCCCATGTTCAGTAACTACGTAGGGCGTTTCTAATTTCATTTTAGGAGGTTGGAACTGAAAATGAACAATATCAATATCTGAAGGTATTTGTTGATCCCAGCTTAGCGCAGGATTAATGAACAACACTTCAGCAAAATCACAAGACGATCCTTGTGGTACTAGAAAAACGACTTCATGACCCAATTCGACTAAAATTCTAGCCAAATCCCAAATCACACGTTCTGTACCGCCATATGCATATACTGGTATCTGAGACTGATTGACAATTAATACTTTCATTTCGTTAAATCATTCAAAAGCGTAAACTCCAATAAAAATTATCAATATAAAAAATGAGTTAGAATGTCGAACTTCAAACATGTAGCTGATAATTCTCGTATAAAGTATCAAAAACTTAAGCGTTTTAACATTACTTTTAATATTACTTTTGATTATTTTTTTCCCACAGCATCAAATACTTATCTAAGGTATAGCCCATTGATGCCATTGCTAAAATAAATCCATACGCTCCACCAATAAAATCACCACGAATGATATATTCACGAATAAATGAAAAAATCGAGCGAAAAATCAAAGCAAATAAATTTACTTTCTTTCCATTCTTATATTTATCACTCGCCCAGTCATGACTGTATCGAATATTTTTCAGTAAGAAATGGTGTAAATCATCGTTGGTTAAATGGGGTAAATAACCATTCAGTCGTACCGAAGGCACATTTTTTTGATCTAGAGACTCATGCACCTCTAGTGATGAATATTTAAAATCTTGATTTGAATAAAGACGGCCTAATTTATCCGTATACCAAAAGCGCTTTTGCACTTCGACGCCACAGAAGAAATTAACACGTGCAAAACTAAATACTTTATCTCTTTGTAAAGGCTGATTAAGCACATTCACAATGGATTCTCTGAGTGACTGATCTAGTCTTTCATCAGGATCCATCACCAAAACATATTCTTGAGTCGCAAAACTTTGAGCAAGCTGTCTTTGTTTTCCAAAACCCTGCCAATCTTTATTTACAAACCATTTAGCACCATATTTTTCTGCGATTTCACGAGTATTGTCTGTACTACCTGAATCAAGAATAATAATTTCATCCACAATATCATGGACTGTTTCTAAACAGGCTGCGAGATGTCGAGATTCATTTTTAGCAATCATCACCAATGAAACTGTCGCTTTCTTCTCATCCAGTTGGATTAGTTGCAGCAACGTTTGTTGTTGTAAGATTTTTTGAAATGTAGTTTCCGCAGGATTGTGTTTTAAATCGTATAAAATTGCGTATTTATTAAAGGTGTACTGGCTAAATAATAAGGCATATACAAAGCCATATTTACCCATTAAAAAGCGACCATCAATAAAATACTGTTTTATAAACGCCCACAATGCATGAAAAAACACACTGAAAATGCTAACGGTTTTTCCTTTTTGGTGACGATCTTCTGCCCATGCTTTCGCATAAGCCAAACGCTTATCTAACCAAAATTGAGGTGTATCCGCAGTTTGATGCAGCATATAGCCTTTTAAAGCTTGAGTCTCAGCTTGCTTCAGGTCAACAGACTCATGAACTAAATTATCATTATATTGGAAATGCTTTGGATATAAGCGCCAGTGGGCCTTAATCGGCCAAAGTGGATTATCGATTTCATGTCCAAAAATACAGTCAATTCGCTTAACGCCATAGACTGTATTTTCTGGTTGAGTCTGAATTGCGTCTAAAATACTCTTTTTTAATTGTTCAGTAATGACTTCATCTGCATCTAAAGCAAGAATCCAGTCTCCAGTAGCATAACTTTGCGCAATTTGACGCTGCTTACCAAAACCAGGCCATTCAGCATTCACATACCATTGACCGCCTGCTGCCTCAACCAAAGATTGACTGTGATCCGTACTGCCAGAATCGAGCACAATTAATTCATCGATCCAACCCTTCAAAGCGGGTAAAGATTGTTCTAAATTTTTGGCTTCGTTCTTTACCATAATGACCACACTCAAACGGTATGGTCTATGTTCTTGATTGAGTGTGTCATTCATAGCTTACTGCCAAGCATCCTTGATCCATTGAGATGGCAACACATAACGATACCACTTCCCGCCACCACCATTAACTGCATCTGGTGGATTAATTTCACCATGAAATACGATTATTTTGACACCTTCAGGTTTCACAGGTGGTTTAAAATATGCCATCGGAATTTTTTGTAGGCAGTGATATTTATAGCTTTTACACCAATGATCAGGCCAATATGTTTGCTTGCCTTCACGATCTACATACCATGACAAATAAGCTTGTTCATTACGGAATTTTTGACGAATCTCGTCAAAATTTTCACGAAAATAGGGCAAAAGACCTGGAAATGCGCCAAGCGTAAAACGATAGACAGAGCTATTGCCTGTAATACGCCAAGGTCTTTTCCAATCATGAATAATCAAAAACTCACCAGGATGAGTAAAAAAATCATCGATATTATCAACAATGACCACATCAAGATCTAAAAATAAGGCATTGCCCTCCAAACCATATAAATCTGGTTCAAAAGTAGACAGTTTATTCCAACCCCTTTCAGGCGCTCCCTCAGGAAGTGCCAATGGCGGAATGGGAAAACATTTAACCGCAGGATCAATACCTTCGGTACGGTCAGTTAGACATACCATTTGAAAATCAACTGTGGTATGTCTTTTCACCATATTATATAAACGATTAACGTAGTCAGAACCGTATTTAGTTCCCCACTTCATACATATAACGATGTTACTCATGGTCTATGTTTCAACCCACAGTTATTTTCTAAATTAGCCAATATGATGACATAAGTTCAAAGTATTGGCTTCATTAAAATATAAAAAAACCTCTCAAAAGAGAGGTTTTTTTATAAATGGAAGTTTACTTAACGTAAGTCAACCAATGCGCATATTTAGGATCTTTACCCTGAACAGCATCAAAATAAGCTTTTTGAATTTGCGTCGTAATCGGACCACGAGTACCTTCACCAATTTCACGATCATCGTATTCACGAATTGGCGTGACTTCAGCGGCTGTACCTGTAAAGAAAGCCTCATCTGCGATATAAAATTCATCGCGAGTAATACGACGCTCAATCACATCATATCCAAGGTCTTTAGCAATCGTGATTACCGTCTGACGCGTAATACCATCAAGTGCTCCACCCGCAACTTCTGGTGTATGAATCACTCCATCGCGTACCAAGAATACGTTTTCGCCAGAACCTTGACACACGAAACCTTGTGGATCCAACAGCATCGCTTCATCATAACCAGAATGCGCCACTTCTTGATGTGCAAGAATAGAAAGCGTGTAGTTACCAGATGCTTTTGCTTTACACATCGTCACGTTAGGATGGTGATGTGTAAATGAAGATGTTTTTACGCGAATACCTTTCGTCATCGCTTCTTCACCCAAATAAGCACCCCAGCTCCATGCAGCAACAACCGCATGAATGGTATTATCTGTTGCTGCAATACCCAACTTTTCTGAACCGATAAAAATAATTGGACGTAAATAGCATGATGCTAATTTATTTTCACGAACCACATCAATTTGCGCTTGTTCTAATGTTGCATGATCAAATGGAACTTTCATTTGATAAATTTTTGCTGAATTTAATAAGCGCTTAGTATGTTCTTTTAAACGGAAAATAGCCGTTCCATTAGGAGTTTCATAGGCACGGACACCCTCAAACACACCCATACTATAGTGTAAAGTATGTGTTAGGACGTGAGTTTTCGCTTCACGCCAATCAACCATTTGTCCATCTTGCCAAATAAAACCATCACGATCAGCCAAATTCATGACTTAAACTCCAAATGTATACTGAATTATTCACTACCCAATGCGAACACCGCAGTTGGATCAATTAATCTTTGCCATAATTTACAAACGACCTCTCTGGTATCGTGCCACTTTGCAGCGCTCACTTGCATGTTTTGATTTGCAAGCGCTAAACGGTGGCTCTCGGCTCGTTCACTCAGGTAGGCATGAATCAAGGCTGATGCATCATCACTGGATAAGCAACGTGCCTTTGCAGCATCTTCTAAGATTCGTACATTGTCGGAATAATGGGCGAGATCAGGATTCGTCCCACTCCAGGCTAACACGACATACTGTGCCATAAATTCGATATCAACGATACCACCCGCATCCTGTTTTAAATGAAATATTCCATCTTTTTTTTGCTCTTTTGACGATCCAAGATGATCTTTCATTTTTTTACGCATGTTTAAAACTTCAGTGCGAACTTTTTCTTCTTCACGAGGTGAGGTTAAAATGCGACAACGCAATTCTTCAAGTTTAGTCCTTAAACTCTGTTCTCCAGCTATCGTTCTCGCACGAACAATGGCTTGGTGTTCCCAGACCCATGCATTCTTAAGCTGATATTGTTCGAAAGCTTTTAGACTGGTCACCAATAATCCAGCCTCTCCAGAGGGTCTTAAACGCGTATCCACTTCATAAACGCGCCCATCAAGCGTTTGAGTCGTCATCAATGACATCAGTTTTTGCGCAACACGCATAGCAAACTCAAAACCGCTAATCGGCTTGATTCCATCGGTATCTGTTTGTTCATCCATATAGTGGATAAACACCAAATCTAAATCGGATCCATAGCCCATTTCAATTCCACCGAGCTTGCCATAACCAATTACAGCAAAAGCGGTGTGTTCTAAACTGCAACGTACACCATCAGCATCGATAGGATAGCCATGTTTTTTTGCTGTCATTTGATAGGCTAAATTTAAGCTTGCTTGTACAGAAATTTCAGCAATATCTGTCAAAGCATCAGATACACGCATCAAAGGGCTTTCAGCCAGTACGTCACTTGCGGCAACAGTCAGGACATTAGATTTTTTAAATAATCGGAGTACTCGCATCTGATCTTCAATTTGATCGATTTCAATCCGAAGCAACTGCTGACGTAATGAGTCTTCCAAATCTTGGCGTTTAGGCAACTCAAAATCCATCGATAAAAACTCATCAAGCAATACTGGATAATGAGTCAGTTCTTCACAAATCCACGGGCTGACTGTTGCCATTTTCACTAAACGTTGTAGCGCACCTTTACTTTCAATCAACATCACCAAATAAACGGTACGGCGCATCACAGACTCAACCAATGGCATGAGGCGAATCAAAGCCACTTGCGGATTATCGGATTGCAATATCGCTGCAATTAAATGCGGCCAAAATGTTTTTAGACGCTGCATTGCTTTAGCAGGTAGTTTTTTAATGGCATGTCCGAACCAAAACTCATGAATCAAATTTTTAGCATGTTCATCTAGAATTTCATTCAGTTGCTCATCCAAATCCGAAAAACTCAATTCAGGCGAGTCTTGGGTTTTATCCTTAATTAAATGTTCAAACTGGAAAATTACTTTGGCACGTTTTTCATTAAGGAAACTTTTAAATTCAAACCAACTGCTAAAATTTAATGTTTCATAAATGCGTGCCTGCAAATCAGGTTCGGTCGGTAAGCTTTGTGTTTGTTGATCATGCAAGGCTTGAATGGCGTGCTCAACACGTCGTAAAAATAAATATGCATCTTTTAAGTCATGTACAGCTTCTGGCTCCAAAAATCCCATTTCCCCCAAATGCTTTAAATTGACTAAGCATTGACGATCTTGAAGCTCTAGTTTTGATCCACCATAAATCAGTTGAAAAACCTGTACGATAAATTCGACTTCCCGAATGCCTCCCGCACCGAGTTTAATATCATCTTCAATATTTCGACGTGTCACTTCACGCTCAATCATCACCTTCATTTCACGCATAGCTTCAAAAGCGGAGAAGTCGACATATTTACGAAAAACAAAGGGTCTGGTCATGGCCAATAAATCTTGTCCATCTTGCCCTTGAGTCACGACACGCGCCTTAATCCACGCATAACGCTCCCACTCACGGCCATGTTGGCTTAAATACTTTTCGAGCGCAACATGACTAATCGCTAATGCAGAACCATCCCCCCATGGACGTAAACGCATATCTACTCGAAATACAAAACCATCTGCAGTAATGTGTTCCAAGAGATAAATGATTTTCTGCCCCCACAGAATACAGAACTCTTTCACATCAATGCATTTGCGACCATTGGTTTCGCCTTGCTCATCATAAGCAAAAATGAGATCAACATCACTCGAGAGATTCAATTCCTGGGCACCTAATTTGCCCATTGCTACCACAATTAAATCTTGTACTTTTCCAGAGTAACCAATAGGTTCGCCATATTTAGCGAGCAACGGAATACGTGCAAAATGCTTGGCCGCCTCTATACAGGCATCTGCAAAATCAGAAAGTTCTCGAGTAAGCGTTACCACATCTATGATGTGATTGGCATCTTGCCAGATCCATCGAAACATCAGTCGTGCACGCAAAATGCGTAAGCTTTGCATCCATTGATTTTCATCCTGAATATCGTTAAGCGCATTGTGCACAAATTGATAAATCACTTCCGAGGAAAGAAAGCCTAGGAACTGATCAGTTTTATAATCTTGTTCTAATAATGAAGAATGCAAATTCAGAACTTGTTCAGCATATTGACTTGCTCTTAAAGTCTTTTGCAGTTGTGCAGCATTCATTCAAAACCTTTGACTGTATTTTTTGTATCTCTTTTATAGCAGTTCAAAGGCAAATTTGGAAAAAATTAATTCAATATTTAAATTTAGTTTTGCGTTGTGACTTCCTCACCAAGTTGAGCAACAACTAAACTTTGATGATTATTTTTAGCAGCAGGCAAAACCACCTTAAAAGTTGTTCCCTCACCTTCTTTGGAGAACACATCAATTGTGCCATTATTTAAATCAATAAACCGCTTACACAGCACCAATCCTAAACCAGCGCCCTTTTCACCTGATGTTCCTTTTAATGTCACTTTTAAATCAGGTTGAAACAAATGATCTATCTGTTTTTGAGTCATTCCTAAACCAGTATCGCAAATCGTCAGCTCTATACCATGCGCTCTTTCAACTGCGTTGATATAGACTTGTCCAGATCCATCGATATGGGTAAATTTCAAAGCGTTTGAGACCAAGTTTTGGATCACCGAGGTAATCATATTAATATCAGCAAACACTTTGAGTTGGCTTGGCGTATTGTCGACCAGCTGTATATTTTTTTTCATTGCCAATGTGATCAACACATCATAAACAATGCGCGTGACTTGCTTCAGTTCAAAATTAATCGGGTGATAGACAAAACGTCCGCCTTCAGCCATCGCCCAATTCAACAGGCTTTCTAATAAGTTATATGTAGAGTTGGCGGTGTCGTGTAAGTAATCTGCGATATTCTGAATACTTGACTCATCTAAAGTATCTCGCTCTTGCGACAAAACTTCAGAAAAACCCAATAGACCATGAAATGGCGCACGTAAATCATGCGCAATAATTTGGAAAAATTTAGTTTTACTAAAATTTAAAGCGGATTGCTGTTCATATTGTTCTTTAAGCTCTTCATTTTCTAACCGAATTTCTATAATCCGAATAATGCCCATCGCGAATTCATGAACTAATTCTAATTGTTCCTCTACAAATGCATCTGTTTCGTTATCAAATAAAATAAGTTGACCAATCGAAACCCCATCATCCAATTTGAGATCATAGGCGATCACCCGTGAATGATTCACACCCAATGCACGAATATGTTGTGAAAATTTTAAATAATTTTCATGTTTCGCGCCCAATGAGCTACTGCCATTAAAGTATTTCAGCAAAGTTGCGTCTTTTTTCGCATGAAATGCTTTAAAGCCTTGTGGTGATGAGTGCCAAATATAAGGCTCATCATGAAAAGCCAAGATTCCAGATTCGGCAAGCAACAGACCACGAGCAAACTTCAATAATCCCTCAACCTGATTTTTGGGCGTAAAGACCCCCAATAGCAAGGACAGTTTGCAAGCACTAAGCTGATCTGCTTGATCGACTTCTATTAATTCTAATTTCATGCTTGAATCCATACGGAAAATTAATACTCAATAATCCTGAATTAATGTCGAATGATGGAGTATATCTATTATTCTAAATAAATCAGTTAGTCCAAAAAAGTCAGTTACTTACCGACCCTTTCTGAAGAGGTACAAAAAACATTCAGATAGTGATTAGACTAATACATTAAATTACGGATAGAAAGAGATTTTATATCATTTAATTTTTAAAAAATCACAGGCAATAAAAAACCCCAAGGCTTAAAATGCTTGGGGTTTTTTAGAATTTGGTCCGAGGGTCAGAACCATAATAACAATATTAGTATTTTATTTTTAATAAATTATTAAATTTCAACATTCAATTATATCTGCATTGGTATCTTTATTTAAAAAAATGCTACACATGCATAACTTATGGATAAGTAACTTATTTAACGCCAAAAGCACCAACAAATCAAATGATCAAAATATTACCACTTAGATTCTTCTGTCATTAAATATCCTTACCATCAATGATGTTTCCCTCTTCATCTATATACTTACCACCAGATAGATACATTAACCCTCCTGGATAATCGGAAGGATCACCGAAGATTTCTAGCATTTCCTCATTGGCTGAAATGCTATTCATTACATTTTTCCGACTGAATTCCCTTTCATCCGAATTAAAGCGATGGTAATCATCAACTGAATATCCTAATGATTCTAGTTCAGCATCGGTTACTACACCTAATTTATGTTTCAAACGACCTATTGAATGAATCCACTTTCGATCATCCTTAACAAAAACTTCTCCACCATAAGCTTCAGGGTCTTCAAATGGTTCATAACCATTTACGACTGCACGTTGCTTGCTTAACTCAAGCCATTCAGGAACATATATCGCCATTCCAGTACTAAACCTCTTAAAATTCTTTCATCTTAAGCCCAAATATGAGTGGCCATTTTAAATAAAATTTTCTGTCTAGTTTCCAAGGCATCACGGTCAAATACATTGATACCTTCAAACTCCTTTAGATCAAATTTTTCTCTAAATGCTTTAAAGTCTAGATTTGATTTATAAAAATCTTCTCGTAGAGTTTCATTCCATAAAAGCGTACCTGAGTAGGTTTTCAACTTTTCGTCATAACTTTCATTATTACTCGAGATATTATCCTTACCTTTTAATAATAAGATACCACCTAATCGATTTCGCTCATTCACGAACAAGTCTTCTTGGTTATTAAATAACGCTAGGCTTTGAGCATTCCTAGAAAGTATATGTTCTATATGAAAACCATTGACTGAGCCCGTGTTTGAAACCAACGGCTTATATGAATGTCTCATCTCCACATTCAAATTCTTCGCTAAAAACCCTTCAACTCTAGCAAAAAAATATCTCTTAAATCTTGCGTTTAAATTATCACCTGTATTTTTAAACAATGAATAGTCAAAAGGATTTTCAGGCTGAACCTGTCTTTTTTTCTCTATTTGAGACTTAAGCTCCTTATCAAACACTGAACGTATGATAGACAACTCCTGTTCACGTATTTCACTTGAAATGCGGTATAGAGACTCTTGAAAAGCATTACTTTCATAGCAATTCTGAAGCTGTAAAAGAGCAAAAAATCGGTCTATCTCTTGAGCTATGCAGTTCAACTTCTCATCTTCTTTTGGGTCATTAATTGTGCAAAATGACAATCCTAATAAAAGACTTCCATCTAGGTCGTTCAAAGAGTTAAAAGTAAAATACGAGTTTGAATCATTGGATAATTTGTTCAAAAGATTGGCATAAACTTTGGAATAATAAGTAAAGTCTGTATCTAAAAAATCAACGACTCCCTTAGGATTGTGATCTAGGCATAATTTACTTTGAAAACTCGATGAGAAGATAATTCGATGATAGTCTCCATCAAACTTTTGCCCCTCGGCTCTTGTATCAGCAAATTTAGATTTCAAATAGAATCTGAAGAATCTATCCGCCTCGTCGTCGCTAAACTTATTAATTCTTTTGAGGCTAGTTTCCCAAAGCTCATTATAATTTTTACTTTCTAAGAGTAATTTATCAATTTGTCCTAATAATTTCCCTTTGAGAATTTCGTAAGGCTTAAGTTTTACCCCCCTATCATTGATAACCTCAAAAACCATAGGAACATCTGTCTGCTCCACTGAAAGG
>JAHLFF010000028.1 GCA_018883945.1 Candidatus Acinetobacter avistercoris | reverse complement strand
TAAGCGATTTAACTGTTCATCATTTCTACAATATTGCCAGAAAATTTGCAGAATATATCTCATAGAAAATTAATTTAACATTCAAGTCGAATCAATCTAAAAGTCAGACACGCTTTAATAGCTTGACATGGAATCGAGCTGTCTTAAATAAAACGATTTGAACTGATCGATAATCAGGCTGTTTTTTAGAGTTGCTGCAGCATCAGTTTTGGATAATCGGTAATGAGCCCTTGAACACCTAAGTCTCGAAGCTCTTTGGCACGTTCAATATCATTGACGGTCCAAACGCTGATCTTTAAATCGGCATTTTGTGTGGCTTTAATGATGTCGGCACTTGCCAATTGATTCATCCAACCCAATTGGTAACAACCAAGTTCAACCGCTTGTTCAATGGCTTGATGTTTGATATCAGTTTCAATTAATAAACCGCGTTTAAACTGAGATTTTTGCTGTTTTAAAGCGTGATGAATCTTAGGGTCAAAACTGGTGATAATGGCACTATGCTCAAAGCCTTTGAGTTGTTGCTCAAGAGCGAGAGTGATTTTCTCGGCTTCTGCTTCATTACCCACTGCTTTAACCTCGATTTCAATATGATCAAAATTTTGAATGACATTGAGGGTTTGGATTAATAGTGGGGTCGCCTCAACTTTATTCCACGTTGACCAAGCCACAGCATGATTATAATGGTTTAAGTCGTCTCGACTACATTCGTAGAGTGGTTTCGCCTGACCTGTAGTACGTACAAAATCATCATCATGCATAATGATTAAGGCATTGTCTTTCAGTTGGCGCACATCAAATTCGACCGCACGAATGCCAAGGTCTTGAATATATTGAAAGCCGCCTAAGGTGTTTTCAGGTGCTTCGCCACGCGCACCACGATGTCCGATGATCCGCATTAGACGATCACCCGAATTGAACAAGATAAAAGCATATTGAAGAGGGAAGATGACAGGAGAATGACGATATTCTGCGCCTGAAATACTTTGTTGCAAAGACCGTTGACGCAGAATTTTTCGTGAAACTTAGCTCATTTTAGTGGTTTTATTGATCAATGGTCTCATGGATATTTTTTTGCCACAGCACTTCTGAACCGCCTTCGCTACGTTGTAAGGTACGTGATGCCACAAACAACCAATCTGATAATCGGTTTAACAGTTGAAGTGACGCTGCTTGGATATTTTGATCGCGCGCATGTACAGACATCACACTACGTTCTGCGCGGCGGCAGACTGCACGTGCTTGATGGGCAAGGCTACAGACCATGGTTCCCGCAGGTAAAATAAAGTCTTTCAGCATCGGTAAGCTTTCATTCATACGGTCGATATCATTTTCTAAAAATTCAATCGATACTGGTAAGACAAGATTAAAGCCGGGAATACAGACTTCACCACCTAAATCGAATAACCAGTGTTGAATTAAGCTAAGAGATTTATCCCACTTGGCTTTGTCCTCAATTGTACTTAAAGCAATGTGTGAGCGAAGTACACCAATCACGGCATTCAGTTCATCGACATCACCGAGTGCATCAATACGTAAATCATCTTTGGCAACACGTGAACCATCTCCCAGACCTGTGGTGCCTGAATCGCCTGTGCGGGTATAAATTTTACTTAAGCGGTGACCCATGTAAGTTCCTTAAATAATGAAATGCTGTAAATAAAAAGAATCATGCCATAGCCATGACATGATCCCAAAAGTATTTGCTTGAACTTGGATGGGCTTAATATTTAAAGGTCACACCGGCAGATGCGAGGCGACCACCGTTGATGTAATATTCATCACCACCATATGAAGCAGTTTTAAATTTCACATCACCAATATTTTTGATATTGCTAAATAACTTAATATTAGGATTAAGATTCCAATAGCCATTTAGGTCTACAGTTGCATATCCGGGAACTTCTTCCGAATCAGCAACATTAGAGATTTTAGAGGTAGATTTTGCGATGAGTGTGGCGCTTAAACCATACAAACTATTTTCTAATCCAATCGTTGTTGAAAGTGATTGACGAGGGCGTCGAATAAGTTCTAAGCCAGTATCCTTATTTTCAGTTCTAACATAAGCATACTCGCCAATTATAAAGAAATCATCTTTTTGCCATGTTAAGCCGAATTCGCCACCTTGCATTTGGGCTTTTCTAATATTGTCATAGGTCTTATCTTTCTTCCCTACTTCGATCAGGCGAGTATCAATTAGGTTATCAACCTGAGTTTCATAGAGTGCTGCGTTTAAAGATAAACTATTTGTGAGCTGATGATCTAAACCGATTTCATACGAAATACTTTCTTCAGGTTTTAGGTCAGGATTTCCGTAAGTACCTCCCCAAGTTGCATTATCGTAAGAATAGTAAAGTTGGTTACCTGTAGGTGCTTTAAAACCAGTTCCGATATTGCTGTAAATACTAGTTTTAGCATTTAGATTATATCGACCTGCAAGTTGACCTACAATATGGCTACCAAATTCATCATGATCCTCTAGGCGTAAACCAGCTTGCGTATGAACTTTATTGGTATCGTAATTATGTTGCACATAATATCCAATACTGTCTAAATCTTGTTTTTGCCCCAAGATTGAATAACTTTCAATATTCGTCTGGTTTAAACTGGCCCCTAAAAGAAGATGCTGTGTATTAGATAATTTCCATTTTGCACTTAAATCAGCTTCATCACGTTCAGTGTTAAATAGATAGCTATTTCCGGCTCCTAATAATTCATCTTTGAAGTTTGAGTATTGTCCATTCAGTAAAAGGTTCGGTGAAACTTGAGCACTTGCTTTAGCAATAAGGACTTGGTTTAAAAAATCTTGTGAGCCGCCATAGTAAATATTAGTTCC
>JAHLFF010000027.1 GCA_018883945.1 Candidatus Acinetobacter avistercoris | reverse complement strand
CTTCATCTTTGAGTGCACCAACATAAAGCTTTTCTATTTTGGAAATAGGTTTACTTTGAAATTTTGGTCTAGGTTTTGATTCAACAATGTCAGCCAAAGGTAAATTATTGGTAATATCAAATTTTTCACTGTAGAAAGAAGTTTGATTAACCTCAGTCCTTCTTTGATGGGTTACAGGCTCTTCATTCGCTTGAGATTTTTTTCTTCTTGACTGATTTGAATTTTCTGTCTTCTGCTCATCCCTAGAACGACTATATTTTTCCTGTTTTTCAGGTGTTGCTAATTTAGTCTGAATTTTTTTTGGGTGGGTTGAGAATCGATAAACAAAGCTAACTATAGATCGATGTAAATCCTCATGATGCTGCTGGAAATATAGATACTTACTAGAAATAAATAAGTATTTAATCCCCCAATACTCTAATTTTTGCCTATCTTCATTACTAAAAGAATCATCTATTCCAAACTTTAATTCAGGTTGAAGCTTTCTTAATTGCTCATTCCAATTGATAATTTTAAAAATAATATCGTGCTGATAGTCTTGAAAAGTGGAATGGATACTTTGCTCAATCTTATCCAAATCTTCTTTGGAATAACATAATTCATTTAAATCCCTATGATTACGCCATTCGTCTATTTTTTTTGTGTAAAGTGGCTTCAACCACTCATTTAACAACACTTTATCAGACAATCTATGTTGCAATTTTTCATTGAATTCTGCTAGCCACGATGATTCAGTTAAAGTCAAAGATTGCAAAAAAATGACTACATGGAATCGAAATCCATATACCCCATCATCTTCAAACTTCACATAAAATCGTAAAGTATCCGACTGTTGTTTCAGAATATCATTCAGCGCATTCTCTAATAGAGGTTTTAACAAAACAGCATTTTCTCGCCAATTTTCAATCGCATCCCCTTTGAACTGATCCGCTTCAATTTCAATATCAAATGCTAAAAAGTATGCACTCTGGGTATTTTTTAAAAATAGCTGTACGTCTTCAAATTGATATTGATATTCTAAATCTAAATCAAATCGTGCTTCATTTTTGGCTAATAATTTTAGCTGTTCTCGGACGGGGTACACTTCCTTTAACCAATGGGTCAGTTCATTGTCACCATATTTTTTTAGTACCAAATTTCGATATTCACGTAACCTCAAATCAGAGTATAGCTTCCTACAATCTTGTGAGTATTCTGTTATGCCAAAATTTCCAAGCACTTCATCTTTGACTATTAACCTATCCAATTCTGCTTGAAAGGACGCAAAATCATTTTCAGAAGGAGGTGTATCTTCGACGGACAATTGGTAAAAATAATCTTCACAATTACGATACCATCGAATCAACTCTAAGGAATTCGAAACAGGTGAGCTGATATTAAAACAACCATCCTTATCAAAAATAGAATGTGAATAACGGAGTTCCATAATCTTAAATAAATCACTGCTCCGCACGAGGGAAGAATTGCTCAAATAAGTAGTATTAGACACTCCAAAACACCCTAAGCTATTGTTTTATTATTCTATAATGAATCATTTACTCTTTTTTTACTACAGCAAATTTAGATTTTTATCACAGCATTTTTTTTACCAATACAACAGCAAATTTTATAACTTACAATAATCATTACACTCAATTACGACATACTAGACAAGTATTTCCACCAACCAATATTTCTATCAGACATAAAAAATCCCCCTTGGACCATATTGCTTCAAGGGGGATTTATGTTTATCCAGTCTTGTATAAATAATATCAATATTCCATCCATATCTTGACCTGCTCCCCATACCACTCCATCAACCTTACCCTTTCATCCCAATACTGTGCTCGGTTATAGGCCGAGCGAATTCTATTTTGAGGCACATGAGCAAGCTGGCGCTCAGTGGCATCTGGATTAAACAGATTCGATTCATTTACGACAGTACTGAATAGAGATCTAAAACCATGTGTGGTCATTCGTCCCGCATAGCCTGAACGTTTGATCACAGCTAAAAGAGACTCACTACGCATTGATTCTTTGTTATTCAAACGATGTGGAAATAACAGTTCCTGATTATGAGTAAGCCTCAAAGCCTTTAGCTCAGCAATCATCATGTCCGTCAACGGTACACGATGCGGAAGACGGTTCTTCATACGCTCTTCAGGGATATCCCACTTACGCCCTTCCAGATCAAATTCTTCCCAGCGTGCTTGCAGCAACTCACTGACCCGAACGCCTGTCAGCATAATCAGAATAATCGCATGATGTGTCTGAGCATCACTTGGGTATGCTCTTACTTTTTTTAAAAAATCAGGCATTTCAGAGGCAGTAAGCGAAGCCAGGTTTTTGACTCTTTTGTTCTTGAGAGCATAAACCAGATCACCTGCTGGATTATCATAGCGGTATCCATGTGCAATGGCATATTTCATGACCATGCCACAGCGAGATAAGGTACGTTTTGCAATTTCAAGCGAACCTCGTGCCTCAATTTTCTTAATGATCTGGAGAATCTCAGGTGCCTGAATTTGGTTAATACGCTTATTAGCAAGAGCAATATAAAGCTCATCCAATGAAGCTCGAACATTACTGATGTGTTTGGATGACCAGGTT
>JAHLFF010000244.1 GCA_018883945.1 Candidatus Acinetobacter avistercoris | reverse complement strand
TGGATACGCAGTCCAATCTGCCGCCGTAAATGCATTCATAAATGTATTTAATGAGCGGCGAATCATCAGGAAAAATGGATCACGTACAGGGAATTTTTCAGAACCACACAAAGCGGTGTGTTCTAAGATATGCGCCTCACCTTTTGAATCCATTGGCTGTGTACGAAATGCAACTAAAAATACATTTTCGTCATGCTCAGTGGCTAAATGATAGTGAATGGCTTGCGTGACTTTGTGTCTATATTCTGAAACAAAAATATCTAACGCGGCTACATGATGTTGACGTACCAACTGAAACGCAGGGTGAACGGTCTTGGAAATAGTTTCAGTAACATCTACTGTCATGTGAGCTCCTAAATTTGAATTTTTTAACATACCTTATTATAGCGTATGTTGATGAGATTTGATGAGTTTGTAGCAGTCTACCTTATTTTTCCGACTCTTTTAGTCAAGTTTATTATTATGTTTGTTTTAAAATTTTAAAATATTTTTTGCTTAGGCTATTTTGATCAATTAAAATTAGAGATCCTCTTTAGAAAATATCCATAATTCTGCTTTTAAATTTAATCGAGTAAATTCGTGTTTAATCTTAATGATTCATTTAGAAAATAAGCTATGAATTAAATAATAATGTCTAGAATAAAATGAATTTTATTCATCAATCTATAGTAAAGGTGAGTAATCGTGTAAACTTTCATTTTTAAATATTTATGCGATTAAAATCATGGCTAAAGTTGACCTTTTTGCAATTGGTAATGCGCTCATTGACCAAGAATTTACAGTTTTAGACGATTTTTTGACTCAACAGAATTTGCAAAAAGGCACCATGCAACTTACAGATGGCCAAACACAAGCAGAATTATTTCAAAAATTAAAAGACAGCCAAGTGTATAAAGGCCAAGCTTCTGGTGGCTCTGCAGCCAATACTACAGTTGCATTTAGTGCTTTAGGTGCGAGTGCATTTTATGCATGTCGCGTTGGCAATGATGAACTGGGTTCTATTTACCTCAAAGGTTTGAATGATGCGGGTATATCCACTTCTGAAAAATCGATTAGTCACGGTGTAACTGGAACATGTATGGTCTTGGTCAGCGAGGACTCTGAACGTACTATGCATACTTACCTTGGTATTACAGCTGAGCTGACTGAGACTCAAATTGATTTTGAGCCGCTTAAAACAGCGCAATGGTTATATATTGAAGGTTATCTATCGACTAGCGATTCAGCACGAGCTGCGGTCAAGCAAGCACGTGAAATTGCACGTCAAAATGATGTGAAGATTGCGCTTACACTTTCTGACCCTGCCATGGTGCAGTATGCACGTTCAGGTTTAGATGAGTTATTAGGTGATGGTGTTGATGTCTTGTTCTGTAATGAACAAGAAGCATTGATGTATACCCAAACCCAATCGATTGAAGAAGCACTTATTCAATTAAAATCTTTGAGTAAAGTCGTGATTATTACTTTGAGTGCGGAAGGTGCGCTTGTATCGTCTGAAAATGAAACTTTTCAGGTGAAAGGACGTAAAGTAATTGCTGTAGATACCAATGGTGCTGGCGACTCATTTGCGGGTACATTCCTATATGCTTTAAACTCAGGCAAAGACTTAAAGCATGCGACAGAATTGGCGATCCTAATCTCAAGTCAGGTGGTTTCTCAATTTGGTCCAAGATTAGATGTTGCAGATTATGCAAAACTTTTAAATGAATTCCATACGGAAGTCGCTTAACATGAATAAAATATGCATGATGGAAGAAATTCCAGAACGTGAAGCTCGAGCATTTGAAACTACTGATGGTGATACGATTTTCATTACTCAACGTGATGGAACGTTTTATGCCTACCAAAATGTATGCCCACATCTACAAGTTGAACTTGAATTTTTAGAAAATCAATTTTTAGATCGTGAACAAGAATTTATTGAATGTTCAACACACGGCGCACTGTTTGACGTTGAAACTGGTCTTTGTATTTCTGGCCCATGTCAAGGTGAATCACTTGAGAAAGTAGAGATTAAAGTCCATTCGGACGGTGGAATTTACTTAGAAAATTAAAGCTCTTTAACCGCCTAAAGGATTGGTCATGCTGACATTTTTACTTGAATGCGATTTGATGCCATTTCACATCTGTGTTCTCGCATTGATCATGTTAAGTATGGCCGAAACTCTAGGCGTTTATATTGGTCTTAGACCCAGTACTTTTATTAAAAAAGTAGCACCCGATTGGCTATCACACTCCCCTTTACTGCAAGTGAAATTTTCTAAAGTTCTGATTTTTGTATTTCTGCTCATTAATTTTAGTTTTGCAGGATATTTTCTACAATTACTTAGTTTTGCGTATCAAGATGAATTTATTCCTTGGTACTACGTGATCCTACCTGCTCTAATTATTGCCATTTTTTTTACAGTTTTCATGATTCACTGTCTCGATCAAGTGATTAAGCCACACTTAAAGTATACTCAAACCAATCTTCTCGGTCGCTTGGCAACCGTTTCGAGTGGTAATGCAAGACCTGGGTTCTCAGCACAAGCACGTGTCCGTGATGAACTCGGTCAATTACATTATGTTCAAGTAGAACCAGAATTTGGTGAACTTGAGCTTCATTCACAAATTTTATTAATTCGTTTTAAAAAATCCCATTACATAGCAAAAAAAATTGCGAGAACAAATCAATTATTCAATGCAGATTAAGACTTGATGTTAGTTCAATTTAAGAAATTAAAAATATGAAACTGTATAATAGACTTCTTTCAAAAGTCATTATTCATACAACACTCTCATCATGAG
>JAHLFF010000243.1 GCA_018883945.1 Candidatus Acinetobacter avistercoris | reverse complement strand
AAAACATAAAAAGACGAATGTTAAAAAGACGGCTATTAAAAAGACGACTTTAAAGTGCAGCATTGATCAATATGCTAAAAACAAAAAAAGCCCGAGAGAGGGCTTTTTTTAGATGGAATTAAATCATTGTGATTAATTCTTATTGATCGTCAAAGAGGTACGTTCCAACCCTGACGATTGTTGCGAAGAAGAAATAGAAAACATTCCGTTTTTAGATTCTTTTAATAAAAATACAGCGATAGATTGAAAGTCAGTACGACTAATCAACAGTTCTTGAACACTGATTGTAATACTTTCACCAACATTCAAAGCGGATATACGGTCTGAAACGAGTTGTGTGAGATCCATTTTTATCATCCTGAAATGTGTTTTTATACATTGATGTATAAATTACATTCCGATTGTCCAATAAAAATATTTCATTTCGATGACAAATTAACGCTGCATCTTAGTTAAGATTCGACTGTTTTAAGATATAAGAAATCTCATCTTCAGCTGCAATTTTGAGTTTTGCGGTAAAGCTCTGAACAGATTCTTCTATTAAGTTTTCTGCTTCGAGTTCCAGTCTTAAACGTAAGCTTTCCAATTCAGATTTTATTTTGTCATCAGAAAGTTGACTTTCTTTAGGCTTATTTTGAGCAATAGCTTTTGAAGGATTCTGACTATAACGCGCACTATAATCTGATATTTCAAGATCTAATGTCTCACGTAACTGCATCAGAACAGTGGTTTGATGTTGAAACTGTTGCATTTCATCTTGCAATAAACTTTGGTCATAAGCTTGTTGTTGGGCACGCTTTTCAGCCAATGCCTTTTCTAAAGCCAATTGCTTACGCACACGAGCTTCTTCGATTAGACGGGCTTTTTCTTCAGCATATGCCTGTTCAACTTTTAACTGCGCTACTTGTTGAGCACGTTGATCATTCTCCAGCCAGCCTTGGATTTCACTGTCAGGATGGAGTAAATCATTGATACGACTGAGGTCATCTAGAAATGCATGGCGTACAGCATCGGGTGCATTAAGCCAACGCTTCTTAAAATCTTGCCCCACTTTTAGTGTCACCACGCATCTCCTTTTAACACTTCAATTCAATAGGATGAATCATTGATTATAACTTGTGAGTTTGAGGACTTATGCCTAATCGACGATAAGTTTTAAATTTTTCACGACCTGCCTGTTTAGCCGCTTCATCATTTTCAACAATTTCGATAATGTGACCAAATTGTGAAACATGTTCAAGAGCTTGATTGTTAAAATTAAAAACAATCCAGTCTGGTGATTCTGGCAGATCCGCAGAAATACAAATGGCAGCAGACTGTTGGTCGATACCATGGGTTAAAAAACTTTGCGGATCAAAACTCCACAGTCGATCATCTAACTCACGCTGAATATCTTGGTCTGGACAGTAAATCCAAATTTTAGCCTGCTGCCGTAAAATTTTACGGCATAAACGACAAGTGCTTTCCACTTGTCGTTCAGGACTTTTTTCAAATAAATAAAAACTAACTTTAGCCATGAGCTCGATTTGCTAAAAATTGAACCAAAAGAGGAACGGGGCGACCTGTTGCACCTTTCGCTGCACCTGAAGTCCACGCCGTACCAGCAACATCTAGATGTGCCCAACGGTATTCACGGGTGAAGCGTTGAAGGAAACATGCAGCGGTTACCGCACCTGCTTTTGGACCACCAATATTGGCGATATCTGCAAAAGGTGAGTCGAGCTGTTCTTGATAATCATCGATCACGGGCATGCGCCATACGCGGTCAAAAGATTGTTCCCCAGCAGTTGAAATTTCTTGAGCTAAGGCATCATCAGGACTGAATAAACCTGTTAATACTGAACCAAGTGCAACGACACATGCGCCTGTCAGGGTCGCAATATCGATCACCAACTCTGGGTTAAAACGCTTGATATAGGTTAACGTATCGCAAAGTACCAAACGACCTTCAGCATCAGTATTTAAAATTTCTACTGTCTGACCGCTCATTGTGGTGACAATATCACCTGGACGAGTGGCATGACCTGAAGGCATATTTTCAGCCGCGGCAATTGCACCGACAACATGAATAGAAAGATTGGCTTCACAAAGCGCACGCATGGTACCCAATACTGACGCTGCACCGCCCATATCATATTTCATTTCATCCATGCCTAGGCCTGGCTTAAGTGAAATACCACCCGTATCAAAGGTCACACCCTTACCCACCAATACAACAGGCGATTGCTCAAGATTGGCTTTATACTCAATCGTGATAATACGTCCTGGACGGTCTGAACCTTTACTTACTGCAAGGAAGGCATTCATGCCTAGATCTGCAATTTCTTGTTCATTGAGTACAGTTACTTTAACGAGGTTTGGAAATTCAGCAGCCAATTCAAGGGCTTGTTCTGCTAAATATTCAGGGAAGCAAATATTTGGCGGGCAATTTGCCAAGTCACGGGCTTTGTTTTGACCCTGTTCAATCGCGGTAATGAGATTTAATTGAGCTTCATTTAAGTTTGATTGTGTGGAAATCAAATCTACTTGAACCAAGATAAACTCATTCTTTTTAGATTTGAATTCATCATAAGCATAAGCTGCTTGCGTTAAACTCAAAGCAAATAAGTAATGTAAATCTTGCGGTAGAGCTGAAATATCAACACTAATTTGTTTGAATTTTTTTTGTGACACTTTGATAATACTTTGTGCAATTTTTGCTAATTGCACAGCTTTTAAATCTGCTGCTTGACCAATGCCAAGTAGCGCACTGTTGGGTTGGTCTGCAATTTTTCCGATCAATGGCAAACTTTCGTTTAGGCTTGCTTTAAATTGAGTCGCATCCATTGCTTGTTGAAAATCATTGATTTGGTAAGTCGTTTGAGCATTTTGAATCGAATTTGAATCGACTAAAATCAATAAATGTTGGCTAGAAGACTGTTTTTGAAATGAGGTATTAAGCGTAAGTTTCATATGTTTTAGATGTGCCTATAGAGACGTTTTAAATCATTAAACCATTGAACCACTAGCAATGATAGAATTTCAATGAGGTTTTATATTTTTAACATTCAGGTAAACTAGCGCTAGCCGAATTAACCCAATTTTTGGAAGATTACTTTGATTATAAGACGTTATCTCGTCAAGCAAGTATTGTCGACCTCACTGGTTGTCATTTCTTTACTCACGCTCATTATGATGGGTGGGCGTTTGATCAAGTATTTTGGTGTGGCAGCTCAAGGCCGCTTAGATGCCAGCATTCTATTTAGTATTATTGGTTACCGACTTCCTGAATTTCTCACGCTTATTCTCCCATTGGGTTTTTTCATCGGCTTAATGTTGGTGTTCGGTCGACTATACGTTGATCATGAGATGGCTGTTTTAAATGGCAGTGGTGTGAGTCGGAACCAACTTGCACGTTTACTTGTGCCGCTTACTGTCGGTTTTATGGTTATACAAACCTTACTGATGGTGTGGATGGCGCCGTGGGGTATTCGTCAGTTTGAAGCATTAACCACGAGCCAAGCGGTTCGATCTGGTTTTGACTTGGTTCGACCCAAAGAGTTTATTTCTTCAGGTCCTTACACGATTTACGCCGGCTCACTGTCCGAAGATCGCAAAAATTTAACCGATATCTTTTTTTACCAACGTGCTGATGCTGAAGGCAAGCCTGATGTCATGATTTTGGCAAAAGAGGCGACGCGTGTAGAAATGGAAGATAAAACGGCAAGTGTGGTGGATTTAACCCTTGGCCGACGTTATGAAATTTTTCCAAATAGTCCGAAGTATAGTCAAACTGAATTCGAAGCCTATCGTTTACGTTTAGAAAGCGATAAGGAAGCCAAGTTTGAGAGTGGCGAAGTTGAAGCATTGCCGATTGCTAAATTAATCGAAACCCGTGATGATCCTGTCGTAGCGAGTGAGCTCGGTTGGCGTATATTTGTTCCGTTTACGTTAATTGTTGCTTTAATGCTGGCAACAGCCTTGTCTGAGGTCAGTCCACGTCAAGGACGTTATTTAAAACTCTTCCCAGCATTATTAATTTTTGCCAGCCTGATCGTAGCGCTCATGGCAATCAAAACGCGTATCAGTAAAGATGAAATCGGAATCTGGGCGTACCCTGCGGTACTTCTGGTCTATGCGATTGCCGCTGCAATTTTTTCTAGAAAACAAAAACTAGCCCCGAAATTGAAAAAACGAATCGGGCGAGCGAGATCATAATGTTAGCACGTAAAATTGTCGCCAAGCACGTGACTAAAACCACAGGGCTCGCTATGTTGGGGGCGACGGCTATATTGTCTGCGCTACAAGTGCTCTTTACCTATATGGGAGAGCTGGGCAATCTGACGGACGATTATGGTGCTTGGCAAGCATTATTGTATGTACTTTGGGGTGCACCACAATACCTTTATGAAATTTTACCTATTTCAGCTTTGATTGGTGCGGTTCTGGGTCTAGGAACATTAGCATCCAACAGTGAATTGATTGTGATGCGCGCATCAGGAATTAGCTTGTGGCGTATCGTGGGTTGGGTGATGCGTTCAGCAATGTTGTTGGTCGTCCTTTCATTCTTATTAAGTGAATATGTTATTCCACATACCAGTGAGCAAGCAGAAAGTGTTAAAAAGCACCGTAGTGCGGCAGAACTGGGTGAAGTAAAAGGGTATTGGACACGAGAAGGGCAACGCTTTATTTATATTGATTATGCAAATGCGCAAGGTCAGTTAAAGAATGTTCAAATGCTCGATTTTGACCAAGATTACCGTCTAAATTCAGTACTAGATGCACAACAAGGTCAGTTTGTTCAAAATGGCCAATGGTCACTGACCAATGCCGCCCAAATGGATATTTCTCCAGAAGGTCCTTCAAAACTGATTCAAACCACAGAACAAGATTTAGCGCTGGCATTACAACCGAAATATGTGCACATGGTTACTATTGATCCTGAGGATTTGGCGCCAAGTCAATTGATCAGTTTTATGCGTTATATGCATGAATATAGCCAAGTACCGAAAACTTATTTATTGGCATTTTGGCAAAAAGTAAGTGCACCCTTCGCTTTACTGGCATTGGTATTGATTGCGTGTTCATTTATTTTTGGACCATTACGTCAACAATCCATGGGCTTTAGATTGGTGATTGCACTGTTTGTTGGTCTTGGATTTTACTATGTGCAAGACTTCTTGGGTTATGCAAGTTTGGTCTATGCGCCGTCGCCAGCATGGTTTGTTTTCTTGCCTATATTGCTGATGTTCGCAGTAGGTAGTTATTTATTGTATCGGGCGCGATAAACGCAAAAAAATCAAAACTTAATATTCAATAGATTTGATTCAATTGAAATTTAGATGGTAGCGATAATTTAAAGCCATCGCGTACAGATAGAGTCTTAGCGAAAAATTCGGTAAGATGTAACGATTAATGTATAGACGAAAGAGTGTAAATCATGACGGATGCAACTGCTGGCAAAATTCCACACGTACTGGTGATTATGGATGGTGTGGGTCATCGTGAAGCGGTACAGGATAATGCATTTCTAGCAGCAAAAACGCCAAATTTGACTGCAATGAAAAACAATCATCCGCATGGTTTAATTTCTGGTTCAGGTGAAGACGTTGGTTTACCCGATGGTCAAATGGGTAACTCTGAAGTTGGCCATATGAACCTCGGTGCAGGTCGTGTGTTGTATCAAGACTTTACGCGTATCACCAAAGATATTCGTACGGGTGATTTCTTTGAACATGAAGTTTTGGTCGATGCGGTTGAAAAAGCTAAGGCCAATAACAAACCTTTGCATATTTTGGGCTTGCTCTCACAAGGTGGAGTGCATTCCCATGAAGACCATATTGTTGCTATGGCTGAGCTGGCATTAAAGCGTGGTGCTCAAGTTTATCTTCATGCATTTTTGGATGGGCGTGATACTCCGCCTAAAAGCGCCGAACCGTCTTTAGAAAAATTAGATACTTTATTTGCTCAATACCCAGGTCAAGGTCGTATAGCGACGCTTATCGGTCGTTATTTTGCAATGGATCGTGACAATCGTTGGGATCGTGTTGAACAAGCCTATCGCTTGCTCACAGAAGGTGAAGCTGAAAGAACAGCAGAAAATGCAGTTGAAGGGCTTGAACTTGCTTATGCAGCGGGTGAATCTGATGAATTTGTGAAGGCAACACGTATTGGTGATGTGATTCGTATTCAAGATGGTGATAGCGTTGTCTTTATGAATTTTCGTGCTGACCGTGCACGCGAAATTACCAAAGCATTTGTAGAAAAAGACTTTGAAGGTTTTGAACGTAAAACCGTGCCAAATTTAGCTAAATTTGTCATGTTAACTCGTTATCAAGCGAGCATAGATGCGCCTGTCGCTTATATGCCACAAGCACTTGTGAATTCTCTAGGAGAATACCTTTCTAATTTAGGTAAAACTCAACTGAGAATTGCTGAAACTGAAAAATATGCACATGTGACATTTTTCTTTAGTGGCGGACGTGAAGATGAATATCCGGGTGAGAAACGTATTCTTATTCCATCTCCAAACGTCGCTACGTATGACTTAAAACCTGAGATGAGTGCTTATGAAGTGACGGATGAGTTGGTTGCTGCAATTCAATCAGGCGAGTTTGATTTGTTGGTGGTGAACTATGCCAATGGTGATATGGTCGGTCATACAGGTGTCTTTGATGCAGCAGTGAAAGCGGTTGAGGCTGTAGATACGAGTCTTGGTCGTGTCTATGAGGCAGTGAAGGCGCAAAAAGGACATATGCTGATTACCGCAGATCATGGTAATGTTGAGCAAATGCAAGACTATGTGAGTGGGCAAGTTCATACTCAGCATACAACGGAACATGTGCCGTTTATTTATGTTGGACCGACTCCAGCAACGATTGCTGAGGGTGGTGTACTTGCTGATGTTGCGCCGACATTATTAACTCTCATGAAATTACCTGTACCTGCAGAAATGAAAGGTCGTAATTTGGTGAATTTAACAGCATAAAGTAAAAAAATAAGGACGTCTGAATGATTCAAACTTTAACATATCGCGTTTTGCTAACAGCTTTGTTGTTAGGAATGAATCATTCAGTTTGGTCTGCGGAAAATAAGGCTTCTGTAGACTTGGGTTTTGATGAAGAAATCATTGAAAACACTTCAGAAGTTCCAATCGAATCGATACAACAATTTGTTCAGATTTATGGAACCGTTAAATCGAATTATGTCAGTGAGAAATCTGATGACGCTCTATTTCTTCAAGCAATCCAAGGTTTAGTCTCTGGTTTAGATCGCTATTCGAGATACTTATCTGCGGAAGATTATCGTCAATTGTTGCAATATACTGAAGGTGATTTAGCCACAGTTGACTTTGATTTAGTCTTTGATTCAGCTAAGTCACAATGGCATATTCATAATCTTAAAGAAGATTCAGATTCTTTTAAATTGGGTTTGAAAAATGGATTTACGATTTATAAGATTGATAATAAAGAGCTTAAAAATCGGAATGAAGGTCAGATTGATGACTTGTTGAAGGGATCAATTGGGACCACAATTCAATTACAGCTCAACGCCAATAGCCCACCTCTCACCATCGTACGTAATCAAAAACTAGATGTTGCTGACATTCAGTCGACCTTACTGAACAATCAGGTTTTGGTTTTAAAGGTGAAAGTTTTTCAGCAAGACACAGCCAGTCAAATTAAACGTTATATTGACGAATATCCAACTCAACGCGTGAAAGCGGTATTGATTGATTTGCGAAATAATCCTGGAGGCTTACTGTCTTCTGCTGTTGAAACAGCCGATTTATTTCTCAATCAAGGCTTAATTGTCTCTACCAAAAGCCGCTCTGAGGGTGACCAGCAATTTCAAGCTTTACCCGGCGATGAGTTTGAAAACATAAAATTAGGCGTATTGATTAATCAACGTTCGGCCTCTGCTGCTGAGGTTTTTACCGCGGCAATGAAGGACCATAAACGAGCAGTGATTATTGGTGAAAAAAGCTATGGAAAAGGGGTTGTACAAAAATTATTCCCTTTAGAAAATGGTGCGGCATTACAAATGACGGTTTCGCATTATCTGACGCCGAGAGGAAGTAATATTGAAGGGCAAGGGATCCAACCGAATATTCAATACGTATGGCCGATAGAAATGAAAGAAGAAAGTTATGTAAATGATGTTGCAGAACTTTTATTAAAAACAAAATTATAATTTTTATAGATACTGCCCAAATATTAGAATCAAAGAATCAAAGAATCAAAGAATCAAAGAATCAAAGAATCAAGCCAAAAACAGATTAGTCTTCTGTATCCAGTCCGAACTTTTTTAGACGATAGCGCAAAGAACGGAAGGTCATCCCCAGTTTTTTTGCAGCCAGTGTTCTATTCCAATGCGTCATATTGAGTGCATTGATTAAGACTTCTTTTTCAACTTTCTCTAAATATTGCTCTAAGCCTTCCTCGGGTATGTTTGAGGGCGCATTGGTGGAAACGGCTTGTTCATCATTTTTGTGCGCCACATGAGTCGATAATGGCTGTTCGTGAGGAGTTTTAGGTTTAGGGGCAGCAAAGTGATTTCGATCAATCCTTACATCATCTGTTAATGTAATTGCTCTTTCAAGCATGTTTTTCAGTTCACGCACATTGCCTGAAAAGCGATGTTGGAGTAAAAACTGTTTGGCTTCATCCGTCAGTGTTTTGGGTTCTATACTCCATTCGGTACATATTTTTTGAATAAAATGTTGAGCTAAAATTAAAATATCACTTTGTCGTTCGCGCAGTGGCGCAATGAATAAATCCATGACATGAATACGGAAAAATAAATCCTGTCTAAATTTACCTTGCTGCACCAAATCTTCTAAATTTTGATGGCTGGCACTAATAATTCTAAAATCAACATCTATTTCTTTGTCACTTCCGAATGGTCTAATTTTCTTTTCTTGGACTGCACGTAATAATTTTGCCTGCATAGGCAAAGATAATTCAGCAATTTCATCTAAAAAAAGGCTGCCGCTATCTGCGGCTTGAATAAGTCCGAGCTTGTCCTCAGTTGCGCCACTAAAAGAACCTTTGGTATGGCCGAACAGTTCAGTTTCTAATAGCTCTTCAGAAATAGCGCCACAATTGATGGTAACAAATGGACCATCTTCGCGATTACTGAGCTGATGAATGAGCTTTGCAACCACTTCTTTTCCTGTACCTGATTCGCCTGTGATAAATACGGGTGCTTGGGAGCGTGATATTTTTTTTATGGACTCTCTCAATTGTATAATTTGCTCAGATTCACCCATGAGTAAAGTTTCTTCTAAGGGTTTTAGGCCTTGTGATTGATCGACTGAAGGAATATGCAGTGCTTTAAGTACAAGTTGTTGTAAATGCTGCTGATTAATGGGCTTGCTGACAAAATCAAATGCACCAGATTTTAATGCAGAAATGGCCAATTCCATGTTTGCATAGGCAGTCAGTACCGCAATCGGTGTTTTAGGATAATTTTGTGTGACGAAACGAATCAGTTCTAAACCATTACCATCGGGCAGATTAAAATCGGTGATACATGCATCATATCGATACTCACCAAAAAAATCTTTCGCTTGCTTCAAGTGGTGAGCCATATGGGTTTTGATCCCCATACGCGACAAACTCATTTGCATGAGTTTACATAAATCTGGCTCATCATCGACCAGTAAGACTAAAGGTTGTTGTTTGCCCATATCCCCAAAAAACTCAACTCTAAATTAAGTTATTCTTTGGCATGCAATTCTAAAGCATGCGCCTGCGTGTTCATGCTCGATATAATTCAGTGTGGCTTCATTGGCCTCACAAAAAATTTGAGATAAATATAATCCTAAACCAGTTCCATTGATTTCGGTACTAAAAAATGGTTGAAAAATTTGAGATAAATTATGTTTATCAATACCTTTACCATAATCGATGACATCTATAAAGCTATGATGGTCATCATTAAAAATATCTATGCTAATAAAGTCGGCATGAGTTGAATTATGACGAATTGCATTACGTATCAGATTAATGAGCACTTGGCTTAATTGTGACTCATCAAAATAAACGTAAATTTTTTGTTCGATTTGAATTTTAATTTGATGTTTGACGTCATGAAGATCATTGTGAATTAAATCGTTAAAAAAAGTATTGAGATCAATTCGACTGGTTTTTGTTTTTTTATTATTGACCATACCCAAGGTATCTTTAATAATTTTATCGATACGCAGCGCTTGTTTTGAGATGATTTGATTGAGTAAGACTTGTTCCGAATCCAGATTTTGATTAAGTTCATTGGCCTGTACAATCGCAGCCAATGGATTTCGGATTTCATGGGCAATACTGGCGGTTAATTGTCCCAATGCAGCGAGCTTCAGTTTCTGAACTTTCTGATTTAATTTTTGAGAATCCTCTAAAATTAAGAGTGTCAGAGCTTGATGTGGCACAATTAATTTTTGAATGCGCACATCCATCAAGTATGAGCTTTGTTGTGATTCAAATTTAAAACGCTCGCCGTCTAAATTTGTAGAATGATTCAAAATTTCATATAAATCGGGATGAACTTTGGCAAGATTAAATTTTTCATTGACATAGAGCGGTGAAATGCCGAGTAATGTGCAGGCTGCGGGGTTACTTACGATGATTTTGAATTCATCATCTAAAACCAAATAGCCTATTTCAATTTGTTCTAGAATATATCGATTAATATTTTGAAGTTGAAAAAGCTCATTGGCTTGTAAGGTATTCAATGTTTCCATCAATCGAAAGCGTTGGATGGAAAACTGACCAATGGCGTAGACCACAAAAAATAAAAAAGCCAGTAAGGCACTATTACTAATATTATTGAGGCTGGTATCAGTAAATAGGCTACCCACAATTTGTTGATAAATTACGCAAATAACCGCAATTAAGGTGATAAAAAGCGCCTGATTTTTACTGAGTAAAAAATTTGAAATAAAAACCGAGATAACAAACAATAAGCCAATCGCAATATTCGGTCCTCCAAGCGCGAAAGTCAGTGAACTTAAGTAAATTAAATCGATTAAAAACAATGCTAAAAATTGTTTTCCAATTGCATGCGGAAAATATTTAAGAAATATAATCTGTAATAAGCTACAAAATGTAAAAACAATCAGCGTGTAAAAATATAGAGTTGGATATTGATAATCTTCAATACTCACGTCCATTGTGAGTTTAAAAATAAGCGTTAAACTGAGTGCAATGATTAATCGATAACTTGCATACAATGAACCAAGACGATAAATAGTCTGGTAGATTGGTATTGAGACGATAGACATCATTGAAAACTCAGCTCAAGTTAAGGTTTGATCAAGCCATAACGAATCGCCAAATGCGTTAATTTTACATCACTGTCCAAACCTAATTTTTCAAAAATACGATAGCGATACGTATTTACAGTCTTCACACTTACAAATAACTTATCTGAAATTTCTTGTGCACTGATGCAGTTCACCACCATCATCGCCACTTGCATTTCACGCTCAGACAGGGCATCGAAAGGTGAAGTTTGTGTATCGGATAAATATGAACTTGCCAATTGTTCAGCAATATCGGCACTAAAATATTTGCCACCCTGCATGACTTTATTAATGGCACGCACCATTTCTGTGATTGGCGCACCTTTGGTGATGTAACCACGGGCACCCGCTTTTAATAATAATGATGGATAAGGCTCTTCAGCCAAACCACTAACGGCAAGAACTTTGGTATTTGGTGCTGTTTGCAGTAAACGTCGAGTGGTCTCAACGCCGCCTATGCCTGGCATGTTGACGTCTAAAAGAACGACGTTAGGATGATGTTGACGGACCAAGCTAATGGCATCTTCTCCTGATTCAGCTTGTCCAATGACTTGAATATCTGATTGGTCTTCTAGCATTCTACAAATACCAGTTCGAACCAACTCATGGTCATCTACGACTAAAACTGTGATCACATACACCTCCTAAAATTTTTCAAAACGCAAGTTTTTTGTTACATGATGCAAAAATAACTTGCATTGTGGTAACAAAAATAGCAATCCTATTCCTAATCTTTACTAAAAATATTGTGCATAATCACGTGGTTTAATATTAATCACGTTTGCGTGTAAATGTAAGTCATATTTGAGGTGTTTGGCAATGAAGCAAAAAACCTCCCTGAGATGAGTAAGTTATCGTGAAAAACTCTAGAAAAACGTTAATGAAAGTACTGAGCGCATCGGTACTACTCAGTTTAAGCTCATTGAGCTTTGCAGAACTTGTGAATATTTCGCCTAATACAACAGGGCAAGCTTCTATCAATTGGTCATCAGAAGATGTTAATCAATTGTTAAATAGTGACAGTTCCACATCTTTTGAAGAAGTAACACCTCAAGCGACAACGACGGTTACCACTACGATTCGTAAGTCAAATGGCGCTGTAGCACAAAATCCAACATCGCAAACGGTTCGTATTTTAGACACCAGTAGTTATAGTAATCAGCCTTCTGTAAATGCACGCGCCGCTTTGGTGATGGATGCACAAACGGGTGAAGTTCTATTCAGTAAAAATACCAATACTGCTTTACCAATTGCATCAGTGACTAAATTGATGACAGCGGTTGTGATCGCTGATGCAAAATTGAATATGTCTGAAAACATTACATTACAAAGTATTGATTTTGCTGGGGCTGGTGGAAAAAATTCAAGCTCAACCTTACGTGCAGGAGATTCGATGAATCGTGCGGAAGCTTTGCTTTTTGCACTCATGAAGTCTGAAAATCCAGCTGCTGCGGCACTTGCACGTACTTATCCAGGGGGTCGTACAGCCTTTGTTTCCGCGATGAATGCCAAAGCACGCTCATTGGGTATGAACTCAAGTTACTTCACTGAATCAAGTGGTTTAGATCCACGTAATGTGGCTTCTGCGCGTGATTTGGGTATTTTGGTGAGTGCAGCTTCACAATATGGTTTGATTCGTCAATTTTCAACAACTGCCAGCTACGATTTCAATTTAGGATATCGCGTCTTGAAATCGAATAATACAAACTCTTTAGTTCGTAATGGCGGTTGGAATATTAATATTTCCAAGACAGGGTATATTAATGAAGCAGGACGCTGTGTAGTTATGCATACCACTCTAAATTCACGACCTGCTGTAGTTGTTCTACTTGGGGCGAGCAACACTCAGGCGCGCAATGATGATGCTGTACGTTTGATGAATTGGGCAAGTCAGTTGCCGAAACGAATTTAAGAATATTTTATTCTTTATCTATATTCTTATCTTTATTACAAAAAACCCTGCAAGTGCAGGGTTTCTTGTTTTCTGAATACATTACATATTAGAAAGAATTGACTCTTTCACTTGTGTCATTGTCGCATCAATAGACAACATCACAGCATCAGCACATTGCTTGATTGCAGTATCAGGATCTTTAAGACCATTACCTGTAACCGTACAAACAATCACTGAACCTTCTTTAATTTTGCCTGTTTTAATGTCACGGATTGCACCGCCAAGAGAAGCAGCAGAAGCAGGTTCAACAAATACACCTTCGTACATTGAAAGAAGGCGTTGTGCTTCAAGAATTTCAGTATCTGTGAGTTCATCAAACCAACCATTCGAATCACGCACTACAGCTTTAGCATGATTAAAGCTTTGTGGATTACCAATACGAATCGCAGTAGCCACTGTTTCAGGGTTTTCAACTGGACCACCACGTAAGAATGGTGCAGCGCCTGAAGCTTGGTAACCTGCCATAATTGGCAAGCCTGCAGGCTTAGGACCTGTAAACTGATCTGTTTCAGCATCATAAATTACAGCTTCAAACTGCTCTTTTGGCTGATTCGCAATGGCTTCTGTATAACCCATCCAGTGCGCAGTGATGTTCCCTGCATTACCAACAGGTAGGCAGTGGTAATCAGGTGCGCGACCAAGTGCTTCAACGATTTCGTAAGCAATGGTTTTTTGACCTTGTAAACGATATGGATTGATTGAGTTTACAATCGTCACTGGTGCTTGATCTGCGACTTCTTTAACCAGACGCATACCATCATCAAAGTTACCGCGGATTTGCATGGTAATCGCACCATACATCATTGCTTGCGCCATTTTACCCATAGCAATTTTGCCTTCGGGAATAAGGACAAATGCTTTGATGCCTGCACGAGCAGCATACGCAGCCGCCGCAGCAGAAGTGTTACCCGTAGAGGCACAGATAATCGCTTTAGAGCCATCTTCTACGGCTTTGGTGACAGCCATGGTCATACCACGGTCTTTAAATGAACCAGTCGGGTTTAAGCCCTCGTACTTCACATAAATTTCAACATCTTTACCAATAATGCCAGGAATATTCTCAAGCTTAATCAGTGGCGTATTACCTTCGCCTAAAGAGATTGCACGAGTTGTAGCAGAGACTGGTAAACGGTCGCGATAACGGTCAACTAAACCAGTATAACGATTTGGATTCGACATGAGGATGTTCCAATTGTATGTAGAGCTTGGCTAGGGGAATTCTCCCCTCAAACCGATTAATTATCAAGCGATTCTAAACGAATTCGCACAATTTCGCCATGAATGACAGGTAAAGCTTGAATCTGAGAAAGCACTTCATCCATGATCGATTCTTTGATTGGATCAGTCAAAATCACAATCGGAATGAGGTCTTTTAAGCGAGGCTGTTGCATAATCGCATCAATACTAATACCTGCACGACTTAAAATCGTGGTGACATCTGCAAGTACGCCGTTTTGATCTTCTGCATTAATACGAATGTAATAGCCAGTCGTCATTTCTTCACGACTTAAAATAGGTAAGTCAGATAAGTTTTCGAATGCTAATTGTGGAATTGTTCCCGCACCATCTTCTGTATAGAGAATGTCACGAACGATATCGACAATATCTGCCACAACTGCCGATGCAGTCGGACCAGCACCTGCGCCTGCGCCGTAATACAATGTTGGACCCACAGCATTTGATTGGACTAAAACAGCATTTTTAACGCCATTTACATTTGCCAATAATTCTTCTGCTGGAATCAAAGTCGGATGAACACGAAGTTCAATGCCTGTTTCAGCACGACGGGCGATACCTAAATGTTTGATACGGAAGCCTAATTCCTCAGCATACTTAACATCTTGTGCAGTAATTTTGCTGATACCTTCAGTGAAGACTTTATCAAACTGAAGTGGAATACCAAATGCAATTGATGCCAATAAGGTAAGCTTATGTGCAGCATCAATACCTTCAACGTCAAAAGTTGGGTCTGCTTCTGCATAACCTAGCTCTTGTGCTTCTTTAAGTACATCTTCAAAAGCACGGCCTTTTTCACGCATTTCTGAAAGAATGAAATTACCCGTACCGTTGATGATCCCGGCTAACCAGTCAATACGATTGGCAGCTAAGCCTTCACGAATAACTTTGATAATCGGAATACCACCAGCAACAGCTGCTTCATAGGCAATTTGCACTTTATATTCATCAGCCGCTTTAAACAGTGCAGTACCATGTTCAGCGAGTAATGCTTTATTCGCTGTAACAATGTGCTTACCATTTTTCATGGCTTCCATGATGATTTCATAAGCAGGATGAATTCCGCCCATCACTTCGACCACGACATCAACATCAGGTTGACGCACGATGTCCATCAAATCAGAACTTTGTTTGACTGAGTCTGCAAGGTTTAGATCTGGACGTGGACGGCGAGTACCGACATGGGTAACTCGAATTTCTCGATCGGTGCGACGTCTAATTTCAGCAGCGTTTTCTTGTAATAGTTTAAGGGCTCCACCACCTACGGTCCCAAGACCGAGTATAGCCAGACGAACTGGTTTCACGTCACACTCCAAAAATAGATAACAAATTTTATTCAGCCTAGATCATAGCTAAAAAATGGGCCAGACTCTAGGCAAATCTACTTTAATCTCAATGTATAAAAAACAGTAATTTAACCTATTAATATTAGTTATTTAAACGGTTTAATATTTCATCTGCAGTCATATAACCACCGAGATAAAGTCCATCCATGCTGTAAATTGCAGGCGTTCCATTCACACCCATGTTTAAGCCGATTTGATATTGATCACGTACTGGGTTTTTGCAAGATGCAGGTGGTAGCTCAACGCCTGCAATACCTTGGGCAAAAGCAGCTTTACGATCTTTACTACACCAAACACTTTCCATTGCAGGAATGAATTGGTCGCCACGTGGCCAAGCAATATAACGAACTTCGATATCTTTACTGTTAATTTCAGCCATATGTTCATGTAATTTGTGACAATACGGACAGCTAATGTCGGTAAAGATATAGACAACATGCTTTGTTTTCCCTTGAGCTGGATAAACAATCAGGTCTTCAACTTTTAATTCAGAGAGTAATTTTTTGCTGATTTCAGATTGAAAAGCGTCATTTACATTGATAATTGTTTTATCACCTAAACGTAAAAGATCACCTTGCATAATATATTGACCGTCACTGGTGGTGTAGACGGGTGCTATGCCTTCCAAGTTTACCCAATAGATATTGGCTAATTCAGTGGGTTTGATATCAATAATTTTGGCATTGATATTGGCCGTTTTGAAGTTCTTTTCTAAAGTTTTAATCAAACGTTGTTGTGCATTACGTTCAGTGAGATTAGAAGCTTGACCTGTGGCTGGTGCAGTCGCAGTTAAAGTTCCATCATTGTTTTTTTTAGCATTTTCTGAGTTAGAGCAAGCCGTTATCATTAGGCTGGCTGAGAGTACTGACATGATGGCTAATTTTGAACGGGTAAAGTGCATAAACAACCCTTTAAGTTTTGAACATTATTTTGTAGTGGGTTAGCATAACAAAAAAATTAACAGAATAATGAAATCTTGATGAACGACACCAGATTGACTTTTGAAGCATTTTCTACAAAGAAATATTTCTAAGCGCGAGGATGATGCTTGGCGTGTAATTGTTGCATACGGACTTGAGCAACATGTGTATAGATCTGTGTTGTTGATAAATCACTATGACCCAGTAACATTTGAACAACACGTAAATCTGCGCCGTGATTGAGTAAATGTGTGGCAAAAGCATGTCTTAAGGTGTGAGGTGATAAGTCGTTCTGAATATTCGCAATCAGGGCATAACGTTTAATCGCATACCAAAAGTTTTGTCGACTCATGATGGCGCCTTGTTGAGTTAAAAATAAATAATCAGTGGCGAATTTATATAATTCTGGACGAGCTTCATTGATATATTTTTCAATCCATTCAGCTGCGATTTGCCCTAGAGGAACCAACCGTTCTTTATTGCCTTTTCCAAGAATTCTTAAATATCCTTGATTGAGGTTAATCAGATCGATCCTCAGGTTGATTAACTCACTGACACGCAGACCACAAGCGTAGAGCACTTCAAACATTGCACGATCTCTTAAGCCGAGCGCAGTACTGGTATCAGGGGCGTGAATTAGTGTCTCAACATCCTTTTCAGATAAATCTTTAGGTAAAGCGCGACCTAGTTTTGGTGTTTTATGGGCTTCAACTGGATTATCCGAGCGTAGGTTTTGTTCACGCATAAATTTAAAGAACGAACGTAGGGCTGACAGTGCGCGTGCAATCGAACGGGGACTTTTACCTTGTTTGGTCAGATCAATTAAGACATCTGAAATGTCATCATGATTCCATTCGGTCATGACCTTGTTTACAGATATACTGCATTGAATTAAATCGGATAAATATGCATTGCGCGTATGAGGGCTCACGGTATGAGCGATCAGATAATCTCTAAAACTCTGCAAAAAGGAGAGTTCAGGAGGGATGATGACCGCAGTCGGAATACGAGGTTTCTTATTTAACATGATGTATAAAACTTCTATCAATAAATCAATGGAGTAATTCGACTTAATTCACTTTAGTTTAATTTTAAAGTCATGTCGATGTGTTATAAAAAGCCAAGTTGCAACTAAACCTTATTTGTTAATTATTCTCATTTGTTTGTATACTGTGCAAAAGTATTTAGGAACACGACGGTGCGTTTATCTGATTTAAAAGTGATGGAGAAAGGTGTCATTGTGAAAGTGAATCGTTATTCACAAGATACTCAAACTCAACCCGATCTTGTAGCAAGTCGCTTGGAAACGCTGGGCTTTATTCCCGGTACATCTGTACAAGTGATTACAAAAGGTATTTTTGGTGGTGATCCTATTTTAATTCAAATCGGATTTACGCGTTTTGCATTACGTAAAATTGAAGCTGAAAAAATTGAAATAGAATCGGGAGTCACGGCATGAGTGATGCCTTACGTATTGCCCTTGTTGGTAATCCTAACTGTGGTAAAACTTCATTATTTAATCATTTAACAGGGACGCGCCAAAAAGTCGCGAACTATGCGGGTGTCACTGTTGAACGTAAGGTAGGTCATTTTAAGCTGCCATCTGGACAGGCAGTACGGGTACTCGATTTACCTGGAACTTACAGCTTAAATGCAACCAGTCCAGATGAAGAGATCGCTCGTGATGTTGTTCAGGGTAAAATTGCTGAAGAAGGTCAACAAGATGCGTTCTTGTGTGTTGTTGATGCAACCAACTTAAGCTTACATTTGGGCTTGGTTTTGGAAATGATCGAACTTGGTCGTCCAATGCTGTTGGTGCTTAACATGATGGATGAGGCTCGCCGTCGTGGTATCCAAATTAATAGTCAAAAATTAGCTCAGCGTCTCGGTATTCCTGTTGTGGAAACTGTTGCGGTGCGCAATTCAGGCATTGAAAACCTGATGAATGCCTTAGAGCAAGGTAAGTATGCCACGCCACATACTGAGCTCAGTGGTTTAAAGGGCGATCATCATCAACAAATCTCAATCATCATGAATGATGTGGTGCAATTTGTTGAGCAAGAAGATAAGCGTTCAGACTTTTTAGATAAAATTTTCCTTCATCCCGTTTTAGGTCTAGTCAGTCTTGCTGTCATGATGTTTGTGGTTTTCCAAGCTGTATTTGCTTGGGCTGCACCCTTTATGGATGGTATTGAAACTTTCTTTGGCTGGTTAGGTGAAGTGATCGGTGGTTGGATTGCGCATCCTATGCTGAACAGTCTAGTGGTCGATGGTGTGATTGCGGGTGCTGGTGGTGTAGTGGTGTTCTTACCGCAAATTTTAATTTTATTCTTCTTTATTTTGGTATTAGAAGAGTCGGGTTATTTGCCACGAGCTGCATTCTTGCTGGATAAGTTAATGTTTAAAGCAGGACTGTCTGGTCGTGCCTTTATTCCACTACTCTCAAGCTTTGCCTGTGCCATTCCTGGGATTATGGCTACCCGTAGTATTTCAGATCCGCGTGATCGTCTAACCACCATTTTTGTTGCACCGTTAATGACGTGTTCAGCACGCCTCCCTGTATATGCCTTATTGATTGCAGCATTTATACCTGCGCATACCGTTTGGGGTATCTTTAATTTACAAGGTTTAGTGTTGTTTGCATTATATATGGCAGGCATCGTGAGCGCTTTAGCGGTCTCATTTGTGATGAAGTTTTTCCAAAAGGACAAATCTCAGCACACTTTATTGATGGAATTACCGAGTTATCGTTTTCCAGATATAAGAAGTGTTTTCATCGGTTTACTTGACCGTGCGAAAATCTTTTTAAAACGTGTCGGTGGGATTATCTTTGCCTTATCGATCATTCTTTGGTTCTTGTGTACTTTCCCGCAACCACCAGAAGGTGCGACTTTGCCCGCGATTGATTATTCATTAGCAGGTATGTTAGGACATTTGATACAACCAATTTTTGCGCCACTTGGTTTCAACTGGCAAATCTGTATTGCCTTGATTCCTGCTATGGCAGCGCGTGAAGTTGTCGTGGCTGCATTGGGTACCGTATATGCATTATCTGCAGTAGATGAAGATGCAATGACAGAAGGTTTATCTAGCATCATTAGTGGTGGTGGCGATTTAGGTTGGTCATTGGCAACAGGATTGTCTTTATTGGTTTGGTTTATTTATGCGCCCCATTGTTTGGCGACTTTGGCAACCATTAAGCGTGAAACAGGTTCATGGAAAACTGTTGGGGTTATGACAGCCTATTTATTTGGTTTGGCTTATCTTATGTCTTTCTTGACCTATCAGGTTGCGACACATTACTGGGCTTAAGTTCAGTTCAAATTTAAGCTCAGTGCAAACCTAAGCTAAACGTTGAAAAATGACATTGTGTAGATGAGCATTTTTAAAAGTGGTTTTAAGTTCGCTTCAAAGCGGTTTACACGTAGCGCTGAGTTTATGCTGTAAACATTGGATAAAAAATTAGGAGATTGAAATGGTTGAAACATTGATTGTCGCTGCTCTGGTGCTATGGAGCGCATTGGTGGTGTTTAAGAAAGTTTTCCCGCAGACATCAAACTCATTTTTTTCTTTATTGTCGACGGCATGTACAAGTCGAGGCTGGATGAGAGTTGGAAATTGGCTAAAACCAGCTGCGGCAGCAGGTTGTGGTGGAAACTGTGGCTGTGATGCACAAGAGGATGATCCAAAATCTGCTCAAAAAGTAGAAGTTCAAGCAGTGAAATGGAAATAATTTAATTTCACTGATTTCAATATGTTTTAGCAGTGTGTTAAAAAGCCGTCAAATTTGACGGCTTTTTACGGTCTGACACAAAAATAATGTTTGAAAGACGAAACAAAAAAAGCAATCAAAACGGCAAAGTGCTAACATTTTGTAGATTTTAAAAAATACATGCTGGTGGGGCAAAATGTTAATACAACGTGGTGGATTAAAAGTTGTTGCTGGGCTAGGTATATCGGGAGTTTCAGCAGTCAATTTCTTGCATGAAAAAGGCTACCGTGTTGCAGTAATAGACTCTCGAGCTGTCCCACCTGGGCACAATCAAATCCCAGCAGATGTACAAACCAGTTTTGGACAATTTGACCAAGACTTATTATTACAAGCAGAAGAAATTATTATTAGTCCTGGGCTCGATCCTAAACAACCCGAAATTCAAGCTGCGATCAACCAAGGTATTCCTGTCGTCAGTGAAATTCAAATTTTACGCCGTATGACAGACAAACCCATCGTTGCAATTACTGGTTCAAATGCGAAAAGCACAGTGACCACACTGATTGGACTGATGGCAGCAGATGCAGGCGTGAAAGTTGCGGTTGGCGGAAACTTAGGTCGACCTGCTTTGGATTTAACCAACGATGATCCAGATCTTTATATTTTAGAGCTTTCGAGTTTTCAGCTTGAAACAACATCTCATCTCAATGCAGAAGTGGCTGTCGTATTAAATATAAGTGAAGATCATCTAGATCGTCACGGCGATATGTTTGGCTATCATACGGCGAAGCATCGTATTTTTCAGGGTGTAAAAAAAGTTGTCTATAATCGCGATGACTCATTAACCCGTCCATTGGTTCCAGATGCGACCCCAATGCAAAGCTTTGGATTAAATGCACCTGATATGAATCAGTTTGGTGTATTACGTGATTTGGATGGCACGATTTGGTTGGCACGTGGTCGTGAGCGCTTGTTGAAAAGTACAGAAATGTATATGCAAGGCTTGCATAACATTGCCAATGCTTTGGCATGTTTGGCATTAGGCGAAGCTATTTCATTGCCTCTAGATGTGATGCTGGAAACATTAAAAACCTTTAAGGGTTTAGAGCACCGCTGTGAATTTGTCAAAGAAGTGCAGGGCGTACGCTATTATAATGATTCTAAAGGTACCAATATTGGTGCGACCTTAGCGGCTTTAGATGGTTTAGGTGCAGCAATTGAGTCTCAAGGCGCAAAAGTTGCGATCATTCTCGGTGGTCAAGGTAAAGGCCAAGATTTTAAAGCATTACGCGACTCATTATCTCAATATTCCAAAACAGCGGTATTGATTGGTGAGGATCGTCTGTTAATTGAAGAGGCTATTAAAGATACGACAAGTATTTTACATGCGCAATCTTTAAAAGAGGCGGTGATGCTATGTCAACAACACACTCAAAGCAACGATGTGGTTCTGTTATCTCCAGCATGTGCAAGTTTTGATATGTTTAGCGGATACCCTGAACGTGGACGTCAGTTTGTTAATCTTGTGAATGAACTGAATTAAAAATAATAAGGAAGACGATATGGCTGGGTTAACTCAGACGGCAATTGAAAAATTTTCACAAGCATATAACCGGTGGCTTCCTAAAGTTCCGGAAGAGATGACGACAAAGAATGTTCTGATCTTTTGTGTAATCGCTTTACTGTGTATTGGAACGGTCATGGTTGGGTCTGCATCTATGCCATATGCAGAGAGATTGCATGAAAGTCCATTCCATTATGTCATTCGACATGCAATTTCAATTGTGGTGGCTTTTTTTGCTGCTTTATTGGTTTATCGTGTTTCTTTGAATGTTTGGTTCAAAAATACATTTCCGTTGTGGTTAATTACCATTGCTTTATTGGTCGCAGTCTTGCTGATCGGTTCAGAAGTCAATGGTTCGACTCGTTGGATTCGTGTTGCTGGTTTTACCTTCCAACCGACCGAAGCTGCCAAAGTGATGATGGCAATATTCACAGCGGATTATGTGGTTCGTCGGTCTGAAGAAGTCCGCAGTAATGTGAAGGGTTTGATACGTTTAGGCGTTATCATGCTTTTGACCGTGGGACTGATTATTGCAGAGCCTGATCTGGGAGCAACGGTGGTGATTGCTTTCACTATGCTCGGTGTTTTCTTTTTGGCGGGTGCTCCGCTGATTCAATTTGGTATTGCATTGGGCGCTATTTTAGCGGCTTTTGTATTCTTGGTGGTGTTTGAACCTTATCGTTTCGAGCGTTTAATTTCGTTCACAAATCCTTGGGCTGACCCATTGGGTACAGGTTATCAATTAACCAACGCACTTATGGCGTTTGGTCGTGGTGAATGGTTTGGCGTAGGGTTAGGCCATAGTATTCAAAAAATGTCGTATCTACCTGAAGCACATACTGACTTTATGTTGGCAATTTTAGCTGAAGAGTTTGGTTTTGCAGGTATCGCTGTTGTTTTAGGCTTATCCTTTTTAATGGTGGCAACCTGCGTGAAAATTGGCCATCGTGCTTTACGTCACCAATACTTACGTGCAGGTTATTTGGCTTACGGTATCAGTATTATTTTCTTATTACAGATTATCGTGAATGCAGGTATGAACATGGGTGTTTTGCCGACTAAAGGTTTAACTTTACCGTTTATTAGTTACGGGGGTTCATCTTTAATTATGTGTGCTGTGATGATTAGTTTGATGTTGAAGATTGATTCCACCACGCAAGTGAAGAATCCAACCAAAGAAGAATCAAGCTTCTAAATGCTTCGGTTCTGGCAATGATTATACGTCTATGCTGATGGTGTTATGACTGATTATGTAGCACCATCGGCGGCATATGTGTTCCACAATTTAAGCATACCACTTGACCTTGTTTGGCTTTGGAGAGCGGAATAAGAGGAATAAAAAATAAAGAAAAATAATTGCGCTGCTGTTTGATCTCATAAGCGCTATAGCTTTTACAAACAGGACAGTGAAACTGTCCTTTATCCGTTTTAAGCGTTTTCGGGCCGATACCAAAAATAAAAAACATAAGCTCAATATCATCATAAAAATCTATTGAAAGATATTTCTATCTCAGACACAAGTGATCTTTGTAATCATGACACGGTTTTAAAAATGTCGCTTAAACAAACGCTCATTGAATAAATGTGGCTTGAACAAATAGTGCTTAAATAAATGTTCCTTGAATTTGAGTACCAGCTGGAATCAAATTTCGTTGCCACTGCGCAACAGCTTGAAGCAACATACGCTGTGGCTGATCTAGATCGACAGCAGGTTGTCCCAATGCAAGAATAGCTTCGAGTAGTAATTGTGACGCGTGTTTGATATCGAGTGCCGCTGCTAAATTTTGTTTTGACAGTTTAGTGCCATCTTTATTCATAGCTAAAGGCAGGTGCATATACGTTAAAGGTGGATAACCGAGCAACTGCCCCAACCATATTTGACGTGCAGTATTGTCCAAAAGATCAGCACCCCTCACGACATGAGTAATACCTTGTAAATAATCATCGACCACAACGGCCAGTTGGTAATTAATAATGCCATCACGTCTTTTTAAAACGAAATCACCTAAGTCGGTGCATAAATTCGAACACTGCTGACCTTGGAGAATGTCGTTGAAACCAATGGATTGATTGCGCACTTTAACGCGAATGGCACGTGCTATGAATGGCAGATTTAAATCACGGCAAGTCCCTGCATAGATGTGATTAGAACCCAGCATTTTTCGAGTACATTGGCAGGCGTAAATGAGATCTTGAGATTGGAGCTGATCTAAAACAGATTCATATAAATCGAGACGATCTTTTTGATAAATAATAGTGTCATCGGATTCAAATCCGAACGCATCAAGACTACTGAGAATATGCTGTTCACTGTCAGGGTAGATGCGTGGAATATCGGTATCTTCAATACGAACAATCCAACGACCCTGATGGAACTTTGCATCACAATAGCTGGCAACGGCTGTTATGAGTGAGCCGAAATGCAAAGGGCCGGTTGGCGATGGCGCGAACCGACCTGAGTAGCGTATTTGCGAAACATCGTTTCGCTGCTGCGCATGAGCTGAGCTAGGCTCAGCCAAGAAATGATCAACAGTCACAATTAACCGTTATTTTGCTTCTCTTTAATTTCTGCTAAAGTTTTGCAGTCAATACAAAGGGTCGCTGTTGGGCGAGCTTCTAAACGACGTAAACCAATTTCGATACCACAAGTTTCACAGAAACCGTAGTCATCATTTTTGATTGCATCAATTGACTGCTCAATTTTACGGATCAATTTACGTTCACGGTCACGCGTACGCAATTCAATCGCAAACTCTTCTTCTTGAGTGGCACGATCATTTACATCAGGTAACGCGGTGTTCTCGTCTTGCATCGTATTTAAAGTACGATCCACTTCTGACATTAAATCTTCTTTCCAGGCCAATAAGATTTTTCGGAAGTGTTCAAGCTGACCATCAGACATGTATTCTTCATTTTTCTTAGGCTGATAAGGATCAATGCCAAATAGACTTGCTGCTTTACCACCTTCAGACGCCTTTGGTTTCGTCTTACGTACACGTTTCGCAGCAACCACGTTGGTTTCTTCCAAGACTTGATTTTGGTTGTCATTCGCCATACAGGGCATTCCTCATCATATGCATACATCTATACGCAAAAAATATGGTGATATGCAAGTGTTTTTATCGCTTCCCACAGAACATTCCGTTGGGGGCGTCATCATATAGATATTTGATCCAAGATGAAAGCAATGAATATCTATTACACGATTAGATCAATCCTTTCGGTCAGATAACTTAATCTATAACTGTTGAAAAGAAAAGCTAATAGCCTGAAATTTCTTTGTTAAATTTTTGTCGGAATTTTTGTACGCGATGCACCATGGTTTCAAACTCACCATTCTCTTTAAGTAGGAGGCTTCGATAACCTGGTGCGATGTCATCTAAAGCAAACTCAGTACTCAACGGTTTAAATTGTACTGAGGTAGAAGGCGTCGATAAAAACTTAATATGTCGCCAAACATTCAATGAATCTTGATGCACATGCCCACAAACCACAGTCTTGATATTATTAAAAGTGGCTAATATTTCGGTCAGCTCTTCGGTATTTTTAAGTTTATGATGATCAATCCAACTCGATTTCATTTCCAAAGGATGATGATGACAACCGATCAAGATCGGATGTTGCTTATTCTGCTCTAATATTATTTTAAGATGACTCAATTGCTCTGGCTGAATCCAGCCATCTATTTTATGGGGAACCGCTGTAGTGAGTAATACGATGCGCCAATCACCCACGTTAATTACCGCAGGAATCGGGTCTGGTGATACAAAAGGAAAATACGTTATATCATCATGATTGCCGGGCGTTTGATAAAAAGGAATGTTGAACTGACGCATATAAGACTGATAGCGCGCATAGGTCTCAGGTCGTGGAACTTGTGCTAAATCGCCCGTATGAATTATGGCGTCAATGTCAGGATATTTTTCTAAAACATCTTCGATCACAGCATGAAAACTGATCTCTGGATTCATTTCAACAAATGTTTTCTCAGGATCATCCATTAAATGTGTATCTGTAATTTGGATAATTATTTTTTCATGAGCATTGGCTTTTTTGAATGGAATCATCGTATGTCCTCAAGTCTGTGAGCACGTTGCGATATGCTGCTTTAACCATTGCAAAGCCATAATCACAGGGGCATTACGAAGTCGTGAAGACGAGAGTAATGCGGGCAGTTGATGATACTCGATGATATGGAGCTGAATGTTTTCACCCTCGTTTAGCATACCAAATACTCCACCGTGTTCTGGCAGTTCTGCATGGGCTACATAAAGATGAAAGATTTCGTCACAGGCCCCAGCTGAAGGATAAAAACTAAAAAGATGTTCTAGCTTGTCTATTTCACATCCTGATTCTTCTAAGCTTTCACGACGAATGCAAGTTTCTGGTGATTCATCGCCATCTAACACACCTGCGATAATTTCAAGTTGCCATGGGGAAATAGGGTCATCAATTGCACCCACTCGAAATTGTTCAATGAGTGCAAAACGTTGAAGTTGATCGTTATAAATTAATACACCTGCCGCTTCTTTGCGGTGAACCAATTCACGCTGAATGAGCGCTGTATATTCAGATTGATTAAAAAGTTGATGTCTTAAAGCGACTTTTTCTATTTCAATAAAGCCTTTATATAAATTCTCACGAGACTGAATTTCAAAATCATTGTTGTTATAAGTCGCTTGTTCTAAAATTTTCATTCGCTTAAGTTAGGATGAAATAAGTTCACTTCATCCTAACTTAGAAATGTAGAAAGACAACAATTTTTTTGTCTAATTACAGCTTCTGATACAACTTTTGTCCATGGAGATGAAATTCTGCTTTCATTGCATTGAGACCTAATTCAACATCTTGATTTGTCATTATTTGCGAGGTCGCAGATTTATTTTTTTGCGCATATTCACGCACATTTTGCGTAATTTTCATTGAGCAAAATTTTGGACCACACATTGAACAAAAATGTGCTGATTTGTGCGCCTCTTTAGGCATTGTTTCATCATGCATAGAACGTGCAGTATCTGGATCCAAGCTCAAGTTAAATTGATCTTCCCATCTAAACTCAAACCGTGCTTTGGATAAAGCATTGTCGCGGACTTGTGCGCCAGGATGTCCTTTGGCCAAGTCTGCGGCATGAGCTGCAATCTTGTATGTAATGATCCCATCCTTAACGTCTTTTTTATTGGGTAAACCCAAATGTTCTTTCGGTGTGACATAACACAGCATGGCTGTTCCATACCAGCCAATCATCGCAGCTCCAATGGCTGAAGTGATATGGTCATAACCTGGTGCAATATCTGTGGTGAGAGGGCCTAAGGTATAAAATGGCGCTTCTTTGCACACTTCTAATTGCAGATCCATATTTTCTTTGATCATATGCATCGGGACGTGACCCGGTCCCTCGATCATCACTTGAACATCGTGTTCCCAGGCACGATGAGTAAGCTCACCTAAAGTGCGAAGTTCTGAAAATTGTGCTTCATCATTGGCATCTTGAATACACCCTGGACGTAGACCATCACCTAAACTAAATGAAACATCATAAGTTTTCATGATTTCACAAATATCATCAAAATGTGTATAGAGAAAATTCTCTTCATGATGCGCTAAACACCACTGAGCCATGATTGAACCACCGCGTGACACAATACCTGTGAGACGGTTTGCAGTCATAGGAACATATCTTAAAAGTACACCAGCATGAATGGTGAAATAGTCGACACCCTGTTCAGCCTGTTCAATTAAAGTGTCTTTGAAAATTTCCCAAGTGAGATCCTCAGCAACGCCATCGACTTTTTCCAGTGCTTGATAAATAGGTACAGTTCCAATCGGCACAGGTGAGTTTCGAATAATCCATTCACGTGTCTCATGAATATTTTTACCCGTAGATAAATCCATGATGGTGTCAGCCCCCCAACGCGTAGCCCACGTCATTTTAGCGACTTCTTCATCAATACTTGAACCCAAGGCTGAGTTCCCAATATTGGCATTAATTTTCACCAAGAAATTACGCCCAATAATCATCGGTTCAATTTCAGGATGATTAATATTTGCTGGGATGATGGCACGACCTTCGGCGACTTCTTTACGCACAAATTCAGGAGTAATTTCCATGAGATTATGCGCACCAAAATTTTGCCCAGGATGTTGGCGCATATCCACAGTATCGTGTTGGCGTTGATTTTCGCGGATTGCAATGTATTCCATTTCAGGAGTGATGATGCCTTTTTTTGCATAATGCATCTGCGTCACATTATGATTGTGTTTTGCCCGGCGGGGCTTTTGAATATGCGCAAATCGAATATCGGCAGTGCGAATATCACGAAGTCGATCACGGCCAAACTGTGAACTTAATGTATCTAAAACTTCGGTGTCGTTACGAGATTCGATCCATGTTTCACGAACGGAAGGGAGGCCTTTATTTAAATCGATCTTAATATTTGGATCGGTATAAACACCTGAAGTGTCATAGACCATGATCGGCACATTGGTTTCACCACCTAAAGCCGTTGGGGTCTCTGACAGTGCAATTTCACGCATTGGAACTTGGATGTCGGGACGTGAACCTTGAATATAAACTTTCTGAGAAGCAGGAAGAATTCGAGTTAGATCTTTCGCATCTTGTTCATGTTGAGCTGATACATCAGCAGTGAGATTCGTTAATTGGTTCATTGCAATGATCCTTATGAAATGACATCAACGAATCAAGCACGACCAAAAACGAGGGCATTTTATCAAAGAAGATAAAAGAGGACTTGGTTTTTAGATGGCTTGATTCCTACGCAGGTATTAACCTGATCAGGTTCAACGGTACTCATCTTCAAATGTCTTCACATTTAGATGATCTCAGCGAGCGATTACTCGCGCTCCGTCAAGCGATTGCTGGATTTTAACACAGATAGTTGCTTAAAGCTGATCGTTTGAGCGATATAAAATACCTGCACCAAATAGGTGTAATGAACAAGAAATGTCGTTTCAACTGAGTAGATATTTACTCCTTGTTTGGCGTGATGAGCAGTTTTTAAAAGAGCGCCAAAGTTTTATTTAAGACAGGTTTGTTTAAGTTGAAAGATGGCAAATTTAGAAATGAAGAAAATTAGAAAGTCTGATCATTAGATCTCTTTCATAAGTCGAAAAATGATCATTGAGTGGCATAAATTGATAGATAAAAATCCCTTCTCCCTTTGGGAGAAATTTAGGATGAGGCAATACTCATGATGAGTCTGTTGTATAAATAATGACTTTTCTAAGAAGTCTATTGATCAATGTTTAATGTGGAAATTTGAACATCATTCTTGTTTTGTACGATAAGTATTTTAATTGGGTTGCGGTAAGAAGAGATGTTTAGTGCGAGCAGAGTTGTTGCTAATAGTTGACTAATAAAAGAGCTATTGAGTACAAAAAGAAATATTGCATAGAAGAACATGTTGTTTAAGTTTTGGTAATGCTGTTTTGACGATTGCTCATACAAAATCATGAATATGCTGTTTTAAACTATCGAACCATTTTATTAAATGTTGAACAATTTAAAAATATTAAGCATTTATTTTACTGATATAAACATCCCAAAAAATTTAAAAATGAATCATTAGTCATTGTCATAACAAATTGCATCACTAAAACAATCACGTTTCTGTGGCTGACTAAAATTAAAACTTTTCAAATTTAAGTAGTGTTTGATTTGTTCGGTAGGGTCATGGCTTATGGCTGCATTTGATTGTTCTGAAAGAGCAGCCTGTCTTTGCCTTGGTGTCATGCCGATGTAGTCTAAAAATAATCTAGCTTGGTCCGCTAAACGGCTATTTTTATTATGAGATAACCGTTCGATTTCATTCAGATTAGAGATTTGAATATCATCAAGACTATCAAAATGGGATGAGACAGGAGAATCCTTTAAACCGACAAACAGCAAGCTGGTATAGACCTGTAGGAGATAGTGCGCATCGTTTTTGAAACTAGAGTCTGGATAATTCTTAATATAATTTTCCCACATTTGGGCACGTGAGCTAATTTCTTCAGGTGTGATGAGAATACTATTCTTTTTAAATACTGGAGTTTGGTTATGTAATGCCATTATTTGCATGAAGTTTTTTTCTGCTTCAGGAAAATAGGGTGCAAATACTTTTGCGAGATAGTAAGCATTGCGCTTATAACTAGATTTATTGTGGGAAGTGTCGACAAAATCAATATACGCTTGACCTTTGTGGCGTAATAGATACTGATCACGAATATGTAGTTTTTCAAAATGGCTTTGTTGAATCGTTGGGTACTGAGATTCGTCGTGAGCATATAAATCAAATGCTTTTTGTTGTTCTGGGGTCCGATCTATTTTTAGAAATTGTACATACATTTGATCTGCTAGATGCATTAACTCTTTTTGTTCATTGAAGGACATGAGTGGCAAACAGAGTCGAATATCTTGATTAATCTGTTGTAAGGCAAAGGTGGTACGTTGTGACGAAATCGATTTCATTTCATCCTGTAAACGCTTGCAAATTAAATTTAAATCTGGCGTAGTACTCTGTTGCTCTTCTATTTTTTTGGTCTCGATACGTATTTCTTCAGGCAGCGGCTTTTGACAAGCAATGAGCATGTTACACATGATCACAATGATGAAAGTTGTACAAGCTTTGTAAGATAAATTCGTAAGATTCATTGTACCGTCAAATTAAATAAAAAGAGTGCGATATTCAGGAGTAGCTAATTCTCACTTATTTTTGTATAAACGAATGAAATAATTTGTATTTCATTCGCAAATTAGAGTTAATTAAATACAATGAATGGATCTATAGACCCTAGTCTGACTAATTTAGAAGAGTGTGAAAATTGAATTCAATTCAAAATAATAAAAAACATACGAAAAAAGTAAGCTACCGTTTTAAAATTTGCTTATTTACACCATTATTTAAATGCTTGGGCGAACCGAAATGATAAAAAAGACCTTATTTGCCGCAAGTTTATTTATTCTGAGTCCGATGAGCTTTGCTTTAAATTTAATTGAAGCATATGAGCGAGCTAAAACGACTGATCCAAACTGGCAAGCCAATTTATACCAATATCAAGCAGATCAATTGAATTTAGGTTTGGCAATAGGGAATCTTTTACCTACAGTGACTATCTCTGGCAGTGTGGCGCGTAAGAATCAAGATGTGGGTAAAAGTTCAGGTCCAAATGTGGGATTCAATTCTGCTGACTTAATCGCGGAAACCTCAACGACCAAACAGATCGCAATTACAGCACGTCAACCGCTCTTTCGTCTGGATGCATGGCAAGGCTATAAGCAAGTGAAAACCTCGGTTCAATTGAGCGAGGTCACACTGAAACTACAAAAGCAACAACATATCTTAAATGTCGCCGAGACATATTTTAACGTACTTAGACAACAAGCGTTAACCCTGACTATTGCGCAGGAAGAAAAAGCATTGCTTGAACAATTAAACATGATGAATGCTAAATTGCGAGAGGGCTTGGTTGCAAAAAGTGATGTAAGTGAAGCCAATGCACAATATGAAAATGCACGTGCGAATCGTATTGCAACGGGTGTACAGCTTATTCTTGCACAAGAGCAATTGGCGCAATTGATTGGCCCTTACAATGATAAGCTTGCTGTGTTACGTGATGACTTTCAATATCAAAAACCGATTCCAAATTCACTGAGTGATTGGAATAAACTGGCACAAAGTCAAAACTTAGATATCTTGCAAGCCAAGATTCAACAACAATATGCCAATGATCAACGTAGAGTTGAACAGGCGGCTCTTTACCCACAAATTGATGCTGTTGCAACCTACGGGCAAAATCAACAAAGCCCAAAAACCTTAGTGTCAGGGGATGGTCAGTTTGATCAAGTGGGCGTCGAGATGAATTGGAATATATATACAGGTGGACGTACTCAAAAAAGTATTCAAAAAGCCACGGTAAATGTGAAGAAGTCAGATTCCCAGCTCGATGCAGCCATTCGTAAAGCCAATACTGATGTAAAGAAATCTTTTTTACAGGTAGAAACAGATCAAGCCAGCATTCAAGCACGAAAAGCGGCAATGGAATCATCAGCTTTGGTTGCTCAAGCTTCAAAAGCCCAATATGATGAAGGTCTAAAGAATATGGTTGATGTATTATTGGCACAACGTAATTCATTTTCGACACAACAAGAATTTGTCAATGCGCAATACGATTATGTGTTGAATGTACTGAGATTAAAGGCTTCAGTTGGGCAGTTAGATGAACAAGAGTTAGAACGAATGAATGCTTGGCTGATCTATAAATAATATTTTTAAGTTTAAATCTGTCATCAAAGGTTCATCATGACTATGGTTTAATATCGGAAAAATATATCGCATTAATTGTGGAGTATCTCAATTTTGAGCTCAAATAACCCTGTGTTAAGCCATCATATTTCTTCACAATTTAATGAAGATTTACAGGATGTTCATACGAAATTTATGACCATGGGTGGTTTGGTTGAACAGCAAGTGGCAAATGCGGTTCATGCACTTTTAGACACCAATGCGGATTTAGCAGTCGATGTGCAGTTTCTAGACAATACGGTCAATCGCTATGAGCGTGAAATAGATGAGGGTTTAACGCTTATCTTGGTGCGCCGTCATCCTGCTGCCAGCGACTTACGTATGGTGATTGCGATGAGTAAAGCAAATACAGACCTTGAGCGTATTGGTGATGAAGCGGCTAAAATTGCACGTATTGCACAAAATTTATGTGAAGAAGGCGAGTCTCCACGAGGTTACATGGAGACACGGCATATTGGTAATCAAGTTCGAGTCATGATTCATGATGCTTTAGATGCTTTTGCACGAGTAGATGCAGAACAAGCGCTTAGAGTATTGCTTGCGGATGCTGATATTGATCGTGAATATCAGTCTGCAACACGAACGCTAATGACCTATATGATCGAAGATCCTCGCCATATATCACGTGTATTGAATGTGATGTGGGTATTACGTGCTTTGGAGCGTATTGGTGATCATGCTCGAAATATTTCAGAGCAAGTGATTTATATGGCAAAAGGTTTTGATGTACGTCACACCAGTGTTGAAGAGATTGAAGAAAAAGTACAAGGCACGAGTAATCATTAATACTCGACTCAACTAAAAAAAGCTCCGATTAAATGGGGCTTTTTTTAGCACGATCATTTTACTAATCGCAATTTTATAATTCTTGATGCTATTTTGCCTTTTTGAATGAGAAATCATAAATATTTTCAGCGCAGATGTTCGCAAAACATGATTTAAATGCAAAATGATTGGAATCGTAAAAAGAAATATTTGATAAAGATGAGAGTGGAAGAGACAAAAAAATTCCTAGATTTTGGGGGAAATCTAGGAAGGAAAACTGAGTAATCAGTAAGATATTATCAATTGTGTTAGATTAAGCATTAACGCAATCATTTGTGATGTAATTAATATAATATAAAAGAATGTAATATTCACCAACAGAATTGTGTCACTCTGTGTAATTACTGTTATTTAGTGTAAATTAAAAAATTGTTTTTGATTTATAAGTATTAATATAAAAAATATACGAATTATTTGAGTCCGAAATTGGTGTATTTATCGCCATCTAAATATAGAAATATTTTAAGCAATTTTTATTGGATAAAACAAAAAAATGAGATTTCAAGTGAAAAATATCGTTTTAAAAAACGTATTAATATGTGCTTGCCTACATATTCGCTTTTAATCTTAACCTAGTAGAGATATTTATTATGAGAAGTATCTAGAAAAGTATCTAGAAATTAAAAAAGAGCCTTGCATAAAGACTCTTTTTAATAGACTTCTTTCATAAGTCATTTCTTACATAACAAGTTCAGCATCAGTAATCCCTCATTCAAGTCTTCTCCCAAAGGAAGGAAGAATTTTGCATATAAGTTTATTAGCTTTGAATGCTCTTTTTTTGATTGATGAAAAATTTCTAATGCTCGGAATACTCTCAGTAATGAAGAAACCAACGCATATACTCGTTTCTTTGATTTGAGCAATCGTGTGTGAGAGGTGTGGGCGTTTTACACCTTTGTATCACGCCCTCATATCTCATATTACAATTCAGGCTTTAGGCCTTCAGCTTTTTCTAAAGTAGCATCATTGGTGAAGAATTTTTCACGTTGCTCTTCTAAAAACTTTTTCGCATCGGGTTCAAACACGTTTAAGCGTTTTTCATTGATTAACGTTGTTTGGTGTTTTAACCATTCTTGCCACGCTTGTTTAGACACATTGTCAAAAAACTCTTGACCCTTTGTACCTGGAAATGGGGCAAAGTCCAAACCTTCCATTTCAGTCTGATATTTACGGCAAAATACTTGTCTAGACATCTATTTAATCCTTTTAAGCGTAAAGTTTTTCAAGGCGAATGTGAGCACGTTCAATGGCAGCTTCCACTTGCGCAGGTGCAGTACCACCAATATGATTACGTGCATTGACCGAAGCTTCAAGCGTCAATGCTTTTTCAAATACATCGGCTTGGATTAAATCTGAGAATTGTTGAAGTTGCTCTAACGTTAATTCAGACAAGTCTTTGCCTTCCTGAACGCCAAGCGCAACAGCTTTACCGACAATCTCATGTGCATCACGGAATGCAACGCCATTTTTCACTAAATAGTCTGCAAGGTCAGTCGCTGTAGAGAATCCACGGAGTGCTGCTTCACGCATGATCTCAATATTGGGTACAAGTGCAGGAATCATATCTGCAAATGCCATGAGTGAGCCACGGACAGTATCAATTGCATCAAACAATGGTTCTTTGTCTTCTTGGTTGTCTTTGTTATACGCCAACGGTTGACCTTTCATGAGTGTTAATAGACTGATGAGATCACCATAAACACGGCCGGTTTTACCACGAATAAGCTCAGGCACGTCCGGATTTTTCTTTTGGGGCATAATTGAAGAGCCCGTACAGAAACGATCTGGAATATTAACGAATTTAAATTGAGCAGATGCCCAAAGAATCATTTCTTCTGACATACGTGATAAGTGCATCATGATTAAAGAGGCAGCAGCATTAAACTCAATACCGAAATCACGATCAGATACTGCATCAAGAGAGTTTTCACAAACACCTTCAAAACCAAGCAACTCTGCTGTGTATTCACGTTCAATTGGGTAAGTTGTGCCTGCAAGTGCAGCTGATCCTAAAGGTAAGCGGTTAACACGTTTACGACAGTCAATTAAACGTTCAGAGTCTCGTACTAACATTTCAAACCATGCCATTAAATGATGGCCAAAAGTCACAGGCTGAGCTGTTTGTAAATGCGTGAAACCTGGCATAATTGTCTGGGTATTTTTAGCGGCTAGACCCAAAATCCCTTTTTGTAATTTTTCGAGTAACTGTAAAATGGCATCGATTTCATCACGCACATAAAGACGAATGTCGGTTGCTACTTGGTCATTTCGACTACGACCTGTATGTAATTTTTTACCTGTAATACCAATACGTTGAGTCAAGCGTGACTCAATGTTCATATGTACATCTTCTAAATCAATACGCCACTCAAATTGTCCAGCTTCAATTTCAGTCTTGATGCTGTTTAAACCATTAATAATATCATCACGTTCTTGTGTGGTTAAAACACCTACTTTTGCGAGCATGGTTGCATGTGCAATCGAACCTGCAATATCTTGTTTATAAAAGCGTTGGTCAAATTGAACAGATGCTGTAAATTCAGCAACAAAAGCATCTGTTGCTTCAGAAAAGCGACCGCCCCACATACCTGAGGTTTGAGTTTGTGACGGATTTGAGGAATTAGAAGATGTGGTCATGTCGGCTCAATAAAATTAAAGGCAGTAATTTTGCCAAGAGTATAGCAAATTCAGCCTCGCTTGCCGAAGAGTTGAATGAGGAAACTTATCTAAAAACCCAAAAGCAACCTATGCACTCCGATTTTTTTATCCGTATCTGGCAATGGCAATACTTAGTAGAATTATTTATCGCAAGTATATTTCTATCGCTATTGTTGTCACTCGCCGAGGTTGGAGCTTGGTCTGCCTTAGATTTACAGAACGTCATTATCCATATGCTGTATATTAATTGGACGATGCTGGTTTTTATCGCTGTATTAGATGTTGTACGTAATTTTTGGCAAAGATTAAACGCATTTGTCGCGATGATTGCTGGTTTTTTGCTTTTACAATTGATTGTTTTGATCACGACCTGCAGTCTGAATATATTATTTTACTGGGGGAGTAATTTTTCCTTACAAAATTTATCGTTGCAGATTGTGTTTGATGAGGTGTTTCTACACTTGGGTTATGCGGTCTTACTTGGCGCGTTTGGAATGCGTTATATCTATACGCGTGGTGAGTGGTTGAAGCAACAAAAGAGTGAACTTAATGCGCGTATTCAAGCGATGCAAGCAAGGATTCATCCACACTTTTTATTTAATAGTTTAAATAGTGTGGTGAGTTTGATCGGCAGTGATCCTGATCGTGCTGAACAAATGTTGATCGATCTTTCACGTCTTTTTAGAGCGAGTTTTCAGGAGCTTAAACTGGTTACGCTTAAAGAAGAGATTCAACTTTGCAAACATTATCTAGCCATAGAGAGTGTCCGTTTGGGTTCGAGACTCAATGTAGAGTGGAATATTCAACATCCTGAGCAATTGGTAAACGTGAGCATTCCACTTTTAACTTTGCAACCTTTACTCGAAAATAGTATTTTTTACGGTATTGAGCCAAATCACACAGGTGCAAAGATCGCTATACTGGTTGAAATATTGCAAAATCAAGTCACTATAGTCATTACTAACCCCTATATACAGGATAGAATGGGGCGGAGGGATAGCAATGGTATCGCATTAGAAAATGTAAAACAGAGATTGAAAGCACATTTTGGTTACGCCGTGCAGTTTCGCACTCATGCAGGAAGTGGAATTTTTACGACCTTCATTCAATACCAATATAAATAAAAATATTAAGTTAACATATTAAAATAATTGAGGTTAGCTTAGGCAAGGAGAGAAGATGGATATCTTAATCTGCGATGATGAACCTCTTGCGGTCGAAAGGTTATCTCGAATGGTGACTCAATTGGGCCATCAGGTCGTCGCTACTGCAGAGCATGGACAGCAAGCAATTGATTATGTACAACAGTATGAACCTGATGTGGTATTGCTTGATATTAAGATGCCAGAAATGGATGGCTTAACATGTGCACGTTATTTAACTGCCATGAATCCAATGCCTGCTGTGATATTCTGTACAGCGTATGATGAGCATGCATTAACTGCAATCCAATCTCAAGCGAAGGGATATTTACTTAAACCCATCGCTAAAGAAGAATTAGAAAACGTATTAGAAAATTTAACCCGCTTTACACAAGCGCAACTGTCTAACTTAGAACAAAAAGAACGTATGGAAGAAAAAGCACAAAGACAGCAAATTGCTGCAAAAACTTACCGTGGTTTAGAGTTGATTCCGATAGAAAATATTTACTATTTTTTAGCAGATCAAAAATATGTCACAGTAAGGCATAAAAACGGCAGCGTATTGATAGATGAAACCTTGAAAGATTTAGAGCAAGAATTTGCCAATAAATTTATTCGGATTCATCGTAATGCACTTATTTCTTTAGATTATTTAGATGGTTTAGAGTTAGTTGCGTCTGGACAATATCAAGTTCGTTGTCGAGAACTCAATGAAAAATTAGCGGTGAGTCGTCGTCATTTGCCAATGCTGCGTGAGCGCATGCAGAACTTCTAAGCTGGAAAAATCCTGATCATCAAAATAATTTACTTGCATTTTTAGGATAGCAGGGTAAGTTTAGGGTGTTTAATGCTTGGCAGTACTAAAATGATGAACACCTTAAAAATTGCAACACGTCAGAGCCCGCTTGCTCTTTGGCAAGCTGAGCATATTCGTGAACGATTGGAATCTCTACATCCTGGATTAAAGGTTGAGTTGGTTACGTTTGTAACTCAGGGTGACAAAATTCTGGATACGCCTTTAGCTAAAATTGGTGGTAAAGGACTGTTTGTAAAAGAATTAGAAGCGGCTCTGTTGGACGGTCGTGCAGACCTTGCAGTGCATTCTATGAAAGATGTACCTATGCAACTGCCTGAAGGTTTAGAGCTTGCAGTGATTTGTGAGCGAGAAGACCCATTTGATGCTTTTGTTTCAAATACGTATGTTAAATTTGAAGATTTACCACAGGGCGCAAAATTAGGAACATCTAGCTTACGTCGAAAAAGCCAAATTTTGAAACAACGCCCGGATTTAGATGTTATTGATCTACGCGGAAATGTGGGTACGCGATTATCAAAATTGGATGCGGGTCAATATGATGCCATTATTTTGGCAAGTGCTGGACTAAAAAGATTAGGCCTGCATGAACGTATTCGACATACATTAACCGCAGAAGTGAGTTTGCCCGCAGTTGGGCAGGGTGCGCTTGGTTTAGAGTGTCGCAGTAATGATCAAAATGTCTTGTCTTTGATTTTACCTCTAATGCATGCTGACTCAAATGCTTGTGTGCGTGCTGAACGTGCTTTTAATGCATATCTAGAAGGCGGTTGCCAAGTGCCGATCGCTGGATTCGCGACTCTTCAGGGTGCTGAATTGGTTCTTGAGGGGCGAGTAGGAAGTGTTGATGGTTCGACTTTGCTGGTTGATCAAGTCAGAGGATCTATTGATCAAGCTGAAGTCTTGGGTGAAGAGCTGGGTAAAAAATTATTAGCGCAGGGTGCTGGTGAGTTACTTAAAGCACTTTATGAGCATTAATGATTTTTATTAATACGCGTCCACCCGATCGCGCCAAAGCACTGACACAATGCTTGGAGCAAGCAGATTTTAATGTCATTGAATTGCCTGTTTTAGCGCTTCGAGCGAAACCTTTTGATGAGACCTTAAGACTCAATTATCAAGCACTTCCCGATGCAAGTATGATCGTGGTTGTGAGTCCAACAGCTGTTGATATTGGAATGCGATATTTACAGCTTGCGGGATTGGATATTTGTGCTTTAAGACATATTCAATGGGTTGCGGTAGGGAAAACGACTGCTGCTGCGTTGGCGCAATATGGTGTGGAAAGTGCAATACCTGAAGTTGAAACCTCCGAAGGGATGCTGAGTTTATCTATTTTCAATACATTGAATGGGATTGAAAATATTGCTTTTTGGCGGGGTGAGGGCGGTCGTCAGTTTATGATGCAAGAGTTGCAGTCGAAAGACATCAGCATCTTAAATTTCGTTCTATATGAGCGTTATTGTCCTGAACAAACGATCCAGAAATTTCCAGAAATATCAGCATATTTGATTGAGAAAGAGAGACTCAAGCAAGTGCCTTATTGGGTGTGTATCAGTAGTGAAGCCAGTTGGAAAAATTGGCTTATGCTTTGTCGGCATTCTCCTGAATTACTCTCTAAATGCCATTATTTAGTATTGGGTGAGCGCTTATGTCAATTACTCGTTCACGATAAAGCAAAACTAAAACAAGATTATGCTGTCAGCCAGTTGGTAGATTTAAATCCTCAAACAATTCTTAAAAGTATTCATCATTGGCGAAAAACATTATGAAGAAATTTTTATATCTGTTGATTGTATTCGTCGTGTTATGGCTCGCAAAATTAAGTTATGACAATTATTTGATATCGAATCAGCTTGTAGATATTAAGACAGATTTACATCAGGCCGAGCAGAGGAATGCCAGTTTAAACGATCAGTTAATTGGATTACAGCGGACAGCAATTCCAGACAATACAAGTCACTCGAAGAGTATTTCTCCAGATCAAAAAGCGGGTGATCATTCTTTATTAAATCCAAGTCAGTTATTGAAACAACAACTTAAATTGGTACAGTTTGCTTTAGAGCAACAACAATATGTATATGCTTTAGAACAGTTAAATCAATTTGATTTTAATGTAGAAGCTTATGATATTGCTGAAACATTGAAGAATGCATTGCATCAAGCAGTTGAGCAAGACCGTAAGGCAATTCAGGGTTATGTATTAGCTCGAAATGTAAAAATAGAACAATTGAATGGTTTATTGGCGCAGATTGAACAACAATTAAATGAAGAAGAAAATAATGTAGATTTAAAAGTATATTCAAATACGACGGATTCTTTTTGGCAAAAATGGTTCAAGGTTGATTTTGTAGATCGGCAATCAACAGCGCTAATCAATCGTAAACTGATTTTAAAAGAAGTGCAGTTGCGACTATTATCCGCTCAGCAGTCTTTGCTCAGAGGACAATTTTTAGAATATCAAAAAATATTAAAGTTAATTGTTAGCGAATTAAATACTTTGCCAGACCAGAATAGCCAACAACTCAAGAAAAAAGTTCAAACTTTGCAGCAAGTTCAGATGCAGCCTATCCTAAAATTAAACACTGCCGCAATTTTGGAGTAGTGCGATGAAGCCCATTTTTTTAGTTTATAGTTTTATTGCATTACTGCTTTTAGCCATACTCAGCGTACTCAGCTATGACAATGGTGTCGGATATGTTTATGCCCTTTGGCGTGGTGTACAAATTCAAACTAATGTTTGGTTTGTCAGTTTTGCATTTTTACTGTTTGGATTAGTTTTTCAAGTTTCCTGGAAACTCCTTAAGCGTTATTTCAACCGTGAAAAAAGAAAAATTCAGCAAGTGGTTAATTTTAATGGTTTGCATATTTTTGAAAAGCTAGGAGTGCTCTGGGTGCTTGACGGTGCCGCTGAGCAGCAGGCTTATTTAGAGCCTGTTTTTGAGTCTTCAGGATTATTAAAGCAAGTGGTGGATGCTCGTGTTTTGTATATGAATGGGCATTTAGATGAGGCATTAAAGCAATTGCAAACCAGTCCCGCGGATGCTTTTGAATTGGCTGAACTTCAGCGCATTGAAATTTTTTTAAAAAAACAAGATGGGCAACAGGCACTTACGCATTTAGAGTTTTTACATGGTCATGAGCTTTCCCCATGGTTGGCAGAGCTGAAGGATATTTATTATCAAAAATTAAATAAGTTATGGGGCATGTTTGCGGTGCAATTCCCATGGCTGTATTTACACTCAACTCAATTTGGACATTTAGAAACAAAAGCCAAAATGAATTGGTTATCAAAATTATTAATTGAGTTTGATGAGGCGTCTACTGATGAATGGCAGTTATTGATTCAACGCTATCAGAATCAACAAGCACAAATTCATATTGCGGAATATGATGTTCGAAAACTCTGGTTAAAAATATTATCACGCATACCTGAAATGGCTGAATATCATCGTGGACTGGCATTAGAGCTTTTGGAAGAAAACTTTGATCAGGAGGTTTTTTTCCTTTGGTTTCAGCAACAGTTATTAAAACAAAACCCAGATTATTTTGAAATTGAAGAGCAGATTAAACAATTAGAAAATAAGTATCCAAGTTTGCCAGTTTTTGCTTTTTCACTTTGGTATATTTATATGGAAACAAATCGTGAAATAGAAGCAGAAGCACTGCTCGTATTATATCCTGATAATATTATGATGAGTTATTTAAGAATAAAATCGAAACTCAATGGTGATGCTTTTTTAATTCAACAATTGAATGCTATTTTTGAAAATGATGTAAATTTTTTACAAGTTAAAATATGAGTTTTTTATGCAGAGCTTGAAGAATTATCCAGTGATATATGAACAAAAGGTAGCGTGGGGTGATATGGATGCCTTTGCGCATGTAAACAACGTCATTTATTACCGTTATATGGAAAGTGCACGCATTGCTTATTTTGAAAAGCTTAATATATTAAAATTAGATGTTAATACTGTGGTTGCATCAAGTCAGTGTCAATATATTAAGCCAGTATTTTATCCTGATACGCTTGAAGTAGGTGCATGTGTTGTTGAGCTCAGAAACTCAGCAATGCGAATGGAATATTATTTATACAGCCATAATCAACAGTGTCTTGTTGCAGCAGGAGAGGCTGTTGTTGTATTTGTGAATAAAAATGATATGAAAAAAGCGTTAATTCCACAAACTGTTCGAGAAAATATTATTCAGCTTGAGAAAACTGTAGATAGAGCGTTAATATAAGACTAAATACTTAGATTATTTTTTGTTGATTTATGTATATCAAGATAATCTAGTAATCAGTAATTGATATAATTAAAATATATTAGATGGCTTTTGTGAATTTCTTTTATTCGATTCTT
>JAHLFF010000242.1 GCA_018883945.1 Candidatus Acinetobacter avistercoris | reverse complement strand
CTTCACATAAGCGGAGCGTTGGGAGTAGTTACACAGGACTGTTAAGTTGCATGTTGGGGAAACCCTCGCAGAGATACAGCCATGTAACGACAAGGAGCGCGTGGAGAGAGGTGCAAAACCTTTAGTCCTTGTCTGCATAGTCAGCAAAGCTATGTGCGGATACGACCGATGCGTGGCTCCGTCAGCCCAATCAGGTTATTCGGCAATACTTAAGGGATGTTGATTTTTCTCAAAATCACGCCCTTAGGGTGAGTATTGCCGAAACTCACTCAACGTTCACCATCAGCCCTAAGCGAAGCGACGGCTGTGGTGATCTTGAGAGAGTAAGCGCACTTGGTTTTAATGCTTTTGATTTATTTGATTATATATTTGTGTATAGTTTTACTGAACGAATTAATGTATATTAAAACTATACAAAGGATAACTTTTTATGATTGTAGATTTTAATCATAAGGGACTGGAGCGTTTCTTTAAAACCAGTTCTACAGCAGGAATTCAGTCAGTACATTCAACAAAGTTAAAAAGACAATTAACAGCTTTGAATGAAGCACAAAGTATTGATGAGATGAATTTCCCTGGATGGAAGCTGCATCCTTTGAAAGGTAAGTTAAAAGATCATTGGGCGATTACGGTAAATGCTAATTGGCGTATGACTTTCATTTTTAAAGATGGTAATGCGTATATCGTAGACTATCAGGACTACCATTGAGGTGAATATGATGATGAATAATCCAGCTCATGCAGGTGAGTTAGTTTCAGAATGGTTAGATGGCTTAAAAGAAGAAGGACAAGCCATTACGATCACAGAACTTGCTGAACGTATCCAAATAACACGTCCGTTAATTTCTCGAATTATTAACGGTAAAGCACCAATCACGGCAGATGTAGCTTTGCGTTTACATGATGCTTTGGGAATTAGTGCAGACTTATTAATGCGTGTTCAATCGAAACATTCACTTTGGATGGAATCACAAAAACAGCGTCCGCAGATTCAGCCATTTTTTATTACTTACTAAATATTATCAAGTTAATTTACTGAGCGTTATTTATGCAAATTCCTCCGATTATTAGAGATAATTTATTATCTGCAATCGTTACAGCAATTTTAGTTTCATCAGCAACATATTTTTTAACATTAAAGTTTATTTCTGAACCAAAAATAGAGAACTTAGAATCAAGAAATAAGGATTTAAATAATGATAAAAAAGAATATTTAAATGATATTAACAATTTAGATAAAATTAAAGAAAGCTTACGACAAAAAGAAATTGAAGTATCTAAATTAGAATTGGTAATAGCTAGGCTAAAAGAAGAGGAAATTTTTCTGAATCAAAGCATTGTAAATATTAAAGCTGAAAATGAAGAACTCAAGGAAAAAGTTATTGAATTTAAAAATAGTAATTTAGATTATATAGAATCGGAAGTTAAAAGTTTAAAGAAAGAAAAATATCAGATTAGGAATCCTTCAGGAGTACAAATTATTTATGGAGGAAAAAGTAGTTCTAAGGAACTAAGTCCAGTTGAACTAGCATTAGAAGGTCAGATTCAAAGTCAAATAAATAATCTACAAAGTAAATTGATGTGTACTAATTGAATATGGACTTAGATGATAATTTTAAAAATTGACATAATGCACATTATGCGAACTAAATTTTAGACCAAGAAAAAGCCCAACATCCTGTTGGGCTTTTTCTTGGAATTGGAATCAGCTATAACAATAGAAATACTCTAAGAAATCATACTTATGATTCGGTTTACTTTTTTTGAAGCTTTGATCTTTTTCCCAATTTTACTCTGGCCAATCACACAAATTGTTTTAGCAGTCTTAATGGCTATTAGCTACGTCTATAGAAAACATGCGATTGGTAAATATTCACTGATTTTTCTGATCGTGTTTTCACTCATTTTTTCATTCACGACAATTTACTTTTTTGTACAAGATTGGGTGTAAATCAACCAGAATGATTGGCAGAAGATATCAAATTTGCTCAAAAATAAACCGACATGTGTCGAAGTCGGATTTTTGGGGTATTTTTAGATTATGTAAAATGGTTAAATATTTGTTTTTAAATGAATAATAAGATTCGAGTTCGCATAATGCCCATTATGTTAAATGGGTGATGGGCTAGATGATTTTTATATAAGAAGTTATTTAACAAAAATTAATACATATGTAATATTTAGTATATGAGATTATATGTTCCATATTTTTTAAAGAAATTTAACTTAATGTTTTTTAATCAGAAATATTTTTTTCAAGCAAGCTTCATTACGATGGTTATCGGTTTTGGTATGAATTTAAATGCAAGTGAAGTCAGTCAAAATGAGCAAAATATTGAAAAAGTTGTTACCCAATCATTTAAGCCACTTATGGATGAGTATGGTGTAGCTGGTATAGCTATAGGCGTAATTTACAACGGTAAAAGTTATGAAAAATATTATGGTGTCCGATCTAAAGATACAAATGAAAGTGTAAATAGTCAGACACTTTTTGAGTTAGGTTCTTTAAGTAAAACTTTTACTGCTATTTCAGGAATATATGCCAATAATCAAGGTAAAATATCGTTCAACGATCATCCTAGTAAATACGTCCCTGCTTTAAAAAATTCAGAAATTGATAAGGTAAATTTATTAGAGTTATTAACTTATACAAGTGGCAATTTACCATTACAATTCCCAGATAATATCAAAACTGATAAGCAAATATTAGAGTATTTCAAAAATTGGAAAGTAAAGAATCCTCCTGGTACTTATCGTGAATACTCAAATCCAAGTATAGGACTTTTTGGGTATCTAACTGCAAAATCGATGAATGTTCCTTTCTCTTCATTATTAGAGAAGACTGTTTTTCCTCAACTTAATTTGAAACATACATACGTCAATGTTCCAGAAGCACAAAAAACGAACTATGCTTTTGGTTATGATGAAAATAATAAGCCAATTCGAGTTAATCCTGGTCCATTGTCGGATGAAGCATATGGCGTTAAATCAACACTCCCAGATATGCTTAAGTTTGTAAATTCGAATCTTAATGTAGATACAAATAGCCCTGCTATGAAAAAAGCTATACTGGATACACACAAAGGATATTTTAAAGTTTCTGATAGCGGTATGACACAAGCACTTGGATGGGAAATGTTTTCTTATCCCACTACTTCTGAAATTCTACAGGCTAGTAATTCAAAACAAATCTTATTGGGCTCAAATCCTGTTGTAAAAGAATTATCGCAACCAAAATCTAAAGTTTTTCATAAAACAGGTTCGACTAATGGCTTTGGGGCGTATGTTTTATTTATTCCAGAAGAAGGATTTGGATTGGTTATGTTAATGAATAAAAAGATACCAAATGTAGATCGTATTAAGGCTGCATATAATGTTTTTGAGACATTGAAAGATAATTAACTTTCTCTAAAATTAACATAATACACCTTATGCGAACTTCAAACCAATTTTCAATTATAAATCAACCGCTTATATGTTTATAAAACCCCCGTTCGTTGCCGAGAGGGGGGTTATCTTTTAACCGTTCCACGGTCAATAACTGATCAATGTTTCACGGCTTTGATTAGATCTGCTTCATTCAAATAGCGATACCGGTCTTTATCTTTTTGTGTTGTTTTCTTCAATTGCCTAGAGTTGCTCTAAATTTCCTTAAGTTGCTTAGAATTGTCTTAAATTTCGTTAAATTGCCCACAGTTGCCTTAAATTAGCCCTGAATAAATTTAAAAATAGACCAGAGTTGCATTGTTTTGCATAAAATTGCATTGTTTTTAGCGAATCCTCCAGCAGTTGCATAGAATTGCGTTAAATTGCAGAGATAGGAACGGCAAGATGTGTATTGTAGGCCTACGGAATTTCATTCCTTGGCTACATACTTAACCTTATTCGCACTTTGTACTCAACGGATATCTTGCTCTGCGAGGCTAACAATCGCTGCCGCGACTTTTAAACACCAAAGATAAATAGCTTGGAAAACGAATTATGTCTGTACTGACCATTGTTGAAGCATCAAAGAGATTTAATATCGGTAGAACGACAATTTATAAAGCTATTAAAAGAGGTGATCTCACTCCCCAGTTGAGTGAAACTGGCGTACAGATGATTGATCCCCAAGATATGATCCGATTATTTGGAAGTCCAAGTAAAAAGGGTTGTGTCGCATTAAGGAATTTCAGTCGAAATAATGATTGAAATACCTCTTTTATCCAAATTGTGGACACAATAATCCTAGAGTATTTTGGAATTCTTCTGGAAAGTTAAATTGTTTTTTTCGCATCATA
>JAHLFF010000241.1 GCA_018883945.1 Candidatus Acinetobacter avistercoris | reverse complement strand
CTATTACTAGGTAGTATTCGCTTCTATCAATTTAATAAGATTTAAAAAATCTGTTGCATTAAAATACTTTAAGCTAAAAATTAAAAATGGCTAATGTTTCATAAAAAATGATGAGTTTTAGCGAAGAACTTCAGAGACTTCGCAATGATGTCAGCTAACTGACTAATTCTAGTGCTATGAAATCTTCAAAAAAGTAGCTATCGCAATAAGCTTTTATTTAAATCAATCTCATCAAAAAAGATTTAAGCTTTCATCTATTTAAATCATTAGATAAAGATTCAAGAGCGTTTATTCAGATTTATCACGACATACATTAAAACGAGGTTAATTGAAACTTTGCTCAATCTTGAGTGCACGGCGTTTCAATCGAATCGATAAAATGAATAATACGATACTCAAAAATAGACTGAAGAGTGCCAGAGCGATAAAAATAATACGAATTACATCAGATGTTTGATTTGCTTTTTGCACTTTAGAATCAATATTTTGTGCAATTGGAGAGACTGAATGCCCATAAACTTGATGCTGCATCACCCAGAGTTGCTCGGGTTTAAATGCATACTCAATAAAGTTTTTTTGCAACCGCTCAGCTTGAATCAATTGCGCAACATAAGCTGTAGCAACGTCCTTATCAATTGGCTTGTGCAGTAACGCTGTCTGTGCCAGTACGTAGGCTTTAACAGTGGAGTTGGTCTCTGTCTCATTTAATAACTTCGCAATCTGACTCTGTTGAATAGACTGATCATACTGCACCAAATAATGCTGCTGTTCATGATCATCATCTCGTAAATCATATTGCACATAGGTTAGACCCGACCAAATCACGATAACAGCAATCAACCAAGCGACAAACTTCAATACAAACGATTGGAACCGTGTATAAAAAAAGCGGATCTTTTTTAATATCCAGATTGCAAAAAAAGCACCCGTAAAAGACAGTATTACTTTCAGTATTAACCAGCCAAACCATGCGATTAAATTAAAAAAATAATCTGGTTGATTATTAAAATCAGTAATCGCGGAATCTACTGTATAAGGTAAGTGCAACTGCTCCACGACCTGCGTTAGACCAAAAAAGCTGTAAACGAAATCTTGCTGTACAAATATTGAAATTGTACTTAAAACAAACAACAGCGAGGCTCCCCCACTGAGCAAACTGATCTTGCTTTGGCGTTTTTTTAATACAGTCAAACCTGATGAAATTTGCGTTGCTTGAACAAGATGATCATCTTTAGCCGTCAACAGTGAATCCTCTTTGGTCTATTCGTTAAGATTAATTTAAGGCAGATGTTGAGTATTGGTACTTGAATCAATCACTAATTGCTTTAAGTTATTTTGCAAAGCGCGAATACGTGTTGATGCTTCTTCACGTTTCTGCATACCTTCTTTCTGAATTAAAATTACATCATTCACTGTTTTAATGAGGGTGTTTTGAACATGTTCAAGTGTTTCGATATCAATCACTGAACGTTGATTGGCTTTTGCTGTATCGACAGAGTTTTGATGCAACAGATCGGCATTACGTTTGAGCAAGTCATTGGTTGCATCATCAATCGTATTCGCCAGTTGCACACTGTTCTTTTGCTCATGTAATGAAATTGCCAAACTAATCTGGTTTTTCCATGCAGGTAAAGTGATATTTTTTATCGCATAAAACTTATCGACCAACATCAAATTGTTCGATTGGATAATACGAATCATCGGCAAAGTTTGCATCGCCGATTGTTGTAAAACTTGTAAATCACTCACTCTTTTTTCTAGATTATTCGACAAATGATTAAGATCATAGACTTGCTGATTGGTTTGTTGATCTTGATCCTGAGCTGACAGCGTCGCAATTTCATGCTGAATTTCTTGCTGTTTTAATTTCCCAGCAGCAATATAAATACCCAATTGCTTATATTCGTCTTGAACGCCATCGAACATTTTATCTAAAGTACCGACACGTGCTTTCAGACCTGATTGAGATGTTTCGATTTCTTTGACTAATGAATCGATCTGCTCTTTAGTGGTATTAAAGTGTTGATCAAAATTTTGTTTTGCCCCTCTAAATTTACTTAAAATGCCACCTAAAAAACCTGAACTTTTAGGTTTATTCAAAATACTCGAGGTATTTAATTGTTGTGCGACACTCACGACCTGATTCAGTTTTTGACCCGTCACATCCAGATCTTTATTTTTAACTAAATTTAGCAATTCATCGGTATAAGTGGATGTTTTGGTCGCAATATTTTTACCATATTCAGCCACACTCGCATGATTGATTTCAGCGAGTTCTTTGCGTGCATTTAATACCTCATTGAAATCTTCAGGTTGCAAGCCAATTTCTTTCAAATTTAAACGTTCAAAATCTTGTTGTTGTAATTCAGTCGAAGAGACTACAGGTAAATTTTGGATTGAATCTGACATAGCACACCTTATTTTTTATCTAATGAATTTTTTAAAGATTGAATGAGTTTTTCCCGACTTTGATCTAATTCTTGCAATGACGCAAGTGATTGCTTTTCGGTACTCTGTTTTAAATGATATTGCCAAGCGGGAATCAGCACTTGCTGAGCCTCTTTAAATCGATCAATCAGACCGAGTGATAGCTGTTGAGTCAATTGCATCTGAGCCAATGCAATATCATTGCTGCTCTGTAGCGTCTGTAAAGTCTGTATTTTTTTAGATAATCGCTCTGCAAAATTATCTAATGGATGACGATTTTTAATGAAGCTTGGGTATTCAACTAAAAACTGTTGTGCAGCCAAAATATACTTGGCCATTTGCTCTCTATAACCATTCGCTTGCTGATATCTTGAATGAGACTTTTGAATCTCAATGTGTAAACGCTGGCTTAATGTATCCGCTTCCAAGATTAAACGATCTAAATCTTTTCGGTATTTAATTTGATCGGCATTAAATTCTAAATCTAGGCCTAACCATTTCTGTAAAGCATTAAACTTACGCTTTTTGAACGTTTTTTTTGAGCGATTAAGTTCTTGAACGATTTGAGATATGGTTTGACTCAATTTCATTGTCAATTGGGGATCAATACCATTTAATAACACCGCCTGTGCTTGAATCATTTGATCTGCATAATGGTTGAGCCGCGCTTGATCATCCAACAATGGGACTAAATTTGAACGCTTAATGCTAAGAAGTTCTTCAGCACTGACTTCAATCTGATCTAAAGGTACAAGCTCAGTAAATTGTTTCATATAGATAAATTTTAAACATGGACATTTATATTAAAACGTTAATTTCATTTATGTGTAGCAAATTGCAATTTAAAAATATTTATTGCTGATGATTTTATAGCACAAATTTTTATAAATATTAGAAAATAGACTACTTTCAAAAGTCATTATTCATACAACAGACTCATCATGAGTATTCCCTCATCCTGACCTTCCCCCAAAGGGAGAAGGAATTTTTACCAATCAATTTATGGCAACTCAATGATCACTTTTCGGCTTATGAAAGAAATCTAATGATTAACTGTATGTCGAAATGCTTCATTAAAAAATACAATTAAATTCTATAAATGATTTTAAGCGTTTTATTTCGAAGTAAATATTTTCAATTTTCACCCTCTATGCAGATGAGCATTGATGTGAAGATAAAATAGAAAAAACCAGTTCATTCAAACTGGTTTTTGGGAATTATCTTGGTTTTTTATTTAAAATGAAATCTTCTAAATAAACCCAGTCCGAATAAAGCAAACAAACTCAACCAGCCCATAGCACCGCCTCCACTGACTCGGACGCTATCCGCTGCTATCGCAGTATTATTCAAACTGATCGTACCAGTGTTCGAAATATCACCATCGGCATCGTAGACTCTATATTCTAACTTATAATTAAATACATCAAGAGAGTTGTTTAATTGAGCCGTGATGTTTCCACCATAACAAACTTCTTTGCTGTCTAATCCTGGACAAGGCCCCTGTCGATCTGCACGAATATTTACTGTACTCGGTATTCTGCTGAATCGAATGGCTTGAGTCTCACCACGTTCATTTAAATAAAATGCGGACTTATTTGGTTTATTTTCAATTGCTGAAATTGTTCCGTCACCGTCATCATTTGCGATCTTCAAGATGTCTAAATTAATTCTCGTATTCGATGCATATTCCACAACAATATCGGTATTATCAGGCACATTGGGTGCAATATTCGCAAATTGAGCAGAAACATAAGCAGATGCTGATGCTTTAGGCTCTTTATTGAGTATTATGGTGTATTTACAAAACTCCTTGTCACCCGATGGCGTTAAACGATCATCCGTACGATACATGACGATTTGCTGTAAAGCCTTATTCCACTCACATTTCAGATTGGGATCAGGTCTGCCCATAAACACCCCGTTACTTTCAAGCTTACCGACACCTTCTGGATTGACCACTACATCATAATTTTCCGCAGTAAAATGCTCTATTTTTCGGCCACCATTACTTTCCACAGATTCGTAAGGTAAATTGTTGGTAAAAGGGTTTATAAAAATAGGACGATATTTTCTTACTGCTTCAGTATTTTTTTTCAGATTATTATTTTCTTCTAAACGAATTCTTAATGACGGTAATAATTGGGGGTCTGTCGTACTATCATTAAGGAATCTTTCAGCATCATTCGCCCTATCTTGATAGTTTTTTAATAAGTCAGTCACAGAGATATTGATTTTACTCAGATTAACCGCTGTCAATTTCTGCAATTCAGTGGCACCGATATCACAAGTGTTCCGAATATCACTTAAATCCGGTGTATTTGAGGTCGCAAGGCGTAAAACTCCACGCTGATCTACCGTATAACAACCTAAAGCAGCCACATCGACTAAATCTGTCTTTGTATTGTTATCTTTAGGAAAATACATAGACATAAAGCCTGTCATTTCTTGTGGATTTTGTAGAGGATCAAATAAATTTTCAAAAACTTGTCCATCGAGCACTATCGTGTCTAATTTAGCATTTTCTAAAATTTTACGTGGAAGCTCACACTGTTCAGTTGAACTGGTTAAATGAAGTGCATTTGAAAATACTTCAATACCTGCTGAATCTAGCTGCGAAACATCTCCAGCCGTATATCGACATGCCTTGGCATTATTAAATCCAATCACATTAAATTTAAGACTCTTCGTACCCGCCTTATTGTAGGCAAGAATTGTCTGTGCGATGTTCTTCACAATGGTATTGCTAAGCAAACTCAAACCTGAAGAAGTACTGAATAAAGGATCGTTTCCTTGAAACGAATGAAATTGGAATATACTTCCTGAAGCCTGATTGACTATATTTTCAGTGAATGTACTCGATAGGATCGATGCATTAGGCTGCCCACAAAATGCAAATAAGCTTTGATTGTCAGCTGCACCGTTCTTAATGTAAGTTCCTGTAATGATATCAATTTTACGAGGGGTGTACTTTAAATTATCTAAACAGGACATCGCGAGAATACTTCCTGTCGCTGCTTTATTTCCGCTAAATTCACCGCCTTTAATAGTTAACGAACTATTCACATCATTGAGATAAATCGCCCCACCAGATCGTGCAGTTGAATTTACAATCGATACATTTGATAGTTCAGTAACACCACCCACCAGTAATGTACCTCCAACACCCGTGCTTTTTGCATCTTTAAGGATCAAATTTTGCAAGGTTAAATTCGGTTTACTACCATTTGTAGTATTAAATATACGACTTACATTTTGACCACTGATGGTGGTTTGTATCGGGATAGCAGCAGGGAAATTATTGGTGATTGCACCTTTCCTCGTATAGTCTTCAGGGTTCTTCCCTCGAATAACCACAGGTGCGTTTGGTTGCAACTCCTTAGTTAAGTTATAATCACCTTTCTCAAGCTGAATAATATTAGGGACAGAAGAATATTGCTGGCCTTTGGAACATCCTCCATACGCTCTATGCAGTGAAGCTGCTTTTAATGCCTCTCTTAAAGAACATTTACTTTCATTTTCACCATCTTCATCCGCAAAAGTGTTCACATAAATTGTGGTGTCTTGTACTGCAGCTACAAGTGACATTGCCGTTAGCACAGTTAGCGTAAACAAACCTTTTTTATAATTTTTCATTAGATTAATCCTATTTTTTTCTGAATCGACGCAAACCGATTATTCCTAACAACACACTCAGCATTCCAAATCCAACGCTTCCGCCTGATGTTTTAACTTTATCGTTTTTAAAATCATTAGGTGGTCTTTGTACGATGTTGGTCTTAATCTCAATATATGGATTGACTGAATCACTAAAACGCGTTGTTGATGTCACGACTAGAAGATTAAATTGATCTGAGCCATCCCAATTTCCATCTGGTATGTAAGTCACATCACCATCCTGATTTAAAGTGGTTCTACCCTTACTAGGCGTATTGGTCTGAACAATTTTCATGCACCCTGGCTGCCATGTTTTACCATTTGGCTCATTCCCCAAAAGAGTTTGACACTGATCTGGTGTTATTAGCTCACCGTCTAACAATAGATC
>JAHLFF010000240.1 GCA_018883945.1 Candidatus Acinetobacter avistercoris | reverse complement strand
TCCTAAGCATTCATTTGTATTAGCGGATAAAGGCTATCAGGGCATTTATAATATTTATGCAAACAGTTTGCTTCCGATGAAAGCAAAAAAAGGCTGTAGATTAGATCCCGAGCTTAAGAAATACAATCGAGAAATCAATAGAAGAAGAATAGGTGTTGAACATGTTTTTGGAGTACTGAAGCATTTTAAAATACTTGCAGAACGTTATCGAAATAGAGGAAAAAGACTCGGTTTAAGATTCAATTTAATTGCTGGAATTTACAACATGGAATTGAGTAAAAAGTGACTTATGAAAGAGGTCTAATGATTCTGATTATATTTTAAAAAAATCCATATATACAATATCTTGCAACTTTTTAGTGGTTTTGACTTCTTTTCAACGTTAATCTGGATAAACAGGCTCAATCATTCATATATTATCTATATTCAAAAGCATTTCCTTCGCGCTTTAAACATGAATTTTAATTAATAACATTTTTCTGCAATCGAGTTAAAAGCTCATTTTGATAGATAGGGAAAATACTTAAATCAATTCTTCCATGTCGGATATCACAATCTTTAATGCATGTTGATTTGCACGCAGGAGAGAAGCCTCTTGCTCATTATGATCAAGATTCGGTAAATGAGCGTGTATAAATATTTTTATGGGAAAATAAGTGTTTTCAAAGAATTTTATTAAAAATATAATGAAATTAGCAATTTATAAAAATACTATGAATGTCGTACAAACATAGCTAAATATAGAAAATCAAACATGATCATGAAGCTTATAATTTTTAGTGATCAATTAAATATGCCTCGCATTAAATTTGCTATAATCACCTTCATCTTGTTGACAGAGTCTTTATGTGAAAATCATCTTTGCGGGTACGCCTGAATTTGCTGCCAGTGCTTTAGCAGCACTTTTAAACACGACGCATGAAATTGTTGCTGTTTATACTCAGCCAGACCGTAAAGCAGGACGAGGACAAAAACTGAGTGCATCTGCCGTAAAACAATTGGCATTAGAACATCAAATACCGGTGTATCAACCGCTCAATTTCAAGTCATCCACGGACGAAGGTCGAGCAGCACAAAATGAACTTCATGCGCTTCAAGCAGACGTTATGGTTGTTGCGGCGTATGGTTTAATTCTCCCACAAGTGGTTTTAGATACGCCTAAATATGGCTGTTTAAATATTCATGGTTCATTATTACCACGTTGGCGAGGTGCAGCACCTATTCAACGTGCCATTGCTACGGGTGATCTTGAAACTGGTATTACCATTATGAAAATGGCAGCTGGACTAGACACCGGCGACATGATGTTCAAAACAATTTGTCCGATCAGCGCGGATGATACCTCAGCAACTTTGCATGATAAGTTAGCGACTCAAGGTGCTCAGGCTATTGTTCAAGTTTTAGAATCTGAAGAACGTCTTCAACATTATTTAGACTCACGTGAAGTTCAAAACGAAAATTTCACAGTCTACGCACATAAATTATCTAAAGCAGAAGCCCAAATAGATTGGCAGCAATCGGCGACTGAAATCGATCGTAATATCCGTGCTTTTAATCCATGGCCCGTTGCATTTACCCCAATAGATGAAAGTCAGAACTTACGTATTTGGAAAAGTTCGCTCTCAAATTTAACGGCGACCACTGAAGTTGCTGGAGAGGTCATTTCTATTGATAAAAATGGTGTTCATGTGGCATGTGGAGATCGCTCTGTTGTTTGTATTACAGATCTTCAATGGCCGGGTGGTAAAGCACTTAACGCAGTTCAAATTAACCAAACTCAAAAATTGCATGTAGGACATATTTTCGCATGAGTCAAAACACATCTACGAAAAATTTTAATTTACGTGCTCAAGTCGTAAAGACACTTTTAGCTGTACAAAATGGTCAATCCCTTGCTTCTGTTTTAAATCAACATATTAATATTGTTTCTGAGCGCGATCGTGGTTTGTACCATGAGCTTACTTTGGGTTGCCTGCGTCAATGGCATGCACTTAAAGCAATCACCCTGCCGCTACTCACAAAACCTTTAGAAAATGAAGCGGTTGAAAGCTGTCTCTACTTGGGTCTATATCAAATTTTATGTACTCGTGTTCCAGCGCATGCTGCGATTTCAGAAACTGTAACTGCCGCTAAGCAGCTGGGTTATGAACCTTTAAGTGGTCTGGTCAATGCGATTCTTCGTCGTGTTTCACGTGAAACAGAAGAATTTAATTTAGCTTTGAATCAAGCTCATGGCTTACCGAGTTGGTTATTCAAGCGTTTGAAAAAAGACTGGGGTGAACAACTTCAGGAAATTTCATATGAGCTTAAACAAATCGCACCTTTAACTTTACGTGTGAATGTAAATCAAGTCAGTCGTGCCGAGTATCTCGAAATTTTAGAAGAAGAAGGCTTCGAAGCACGTGCATGTGAATTATCTGACGTTGGAATTGTGCTTGAACAAAATGTTCATATTCCAAATTTACCCGGTTTTGAGCAAGGTGGTTTCTCCGTACAAGATGAACATGCTCAACTTTGCGCGACACTTCTGCCTAATTTAGAAGGTAAAGTTGTCGTCGATGCTTGTGCAGCACCAGGCGGAAAAACGGCTCATATTCTAGAAAAATACAGCCCGAAAAAACTGTATGCAATAGATCAAGATGCAAAACGCCTCGTTCGTGTTGCAGAAAATCTAGAGCGTTTAGCATTAAATGAATACGCTGATGTTGAAATTCTTAAAGCAGATGCAAGTACTTGGACGACACCTGAACCTGTTGATTGCGTCGTGTTGGATGCACCCTGTTCTGCGATCGGTGTGATGCGTCGCCATCCTGATATTCGTTTACTTCGTCAATCTACAGATATTCCTAAAACTGTAGCGTTGCAAAAGGAAATTTTGAATAACATGTGGCAGCAGCTCAAAGTGGGCGGCACGATGCTCTATATTACCTGTTCAATTTTAAAAGTTGAAAATGAGCAGCAAATGGTCAGTTTCTTTGCTGAACATGCAGATGCAACTGAGGTTAAAATTGATGCTGAGTGGGGCATTGAACAAATTCATGGTCGTCAGTTATTCCCTGAAAGTGATCGTGGTGATGGTTTTTATTACTGTCTTATTCAAAAAAATTAATTCTATTGTTTAAAGATTCAACAAAAGTGGCTTAAGCCACTTTTTTTGAATCTTGAAAGCATCCTTTAGCTGGCAAATTTAAACATCACCAGACTACTGGCTAAAATAGCCATCCCAGACACCAAACCATAAACTGTTTCGTGTCCTTTTGCATAACGTTTAGCGGTAGGCAGTAACTCATCGAGCGCCAGATAAACCATTACACCACCAATCATACCAAAAACAATGCCATAAACATTAGGGCCCATATAAGGCTGTAAAATAAAATAACCCATTGCAGCACCAAAAGGTTCAGCTAAGCCTGAAACTAAACTGGCTAAAATAGCGAGCTTCTTCGAACCCGTTGCCATATAAACAGGTAAAGCAATTGCAACACCTTCAGGAATATTATGAATAGCAATAGCGACAGCCAGCGGCGCACCCAGTGTTGGGCTTGATAATGTGGCAAAAAATGTCGCTAAACCCTCAGGTAAGTTATGCGCTGTAATCGCAAATAAAGTCAACATTGCAGTCCGCATCAATTGCTGTTGACTGATGTCTTTTACAAGATGTTGTTCTATTTTTTCATGGGGATTGGGAATAAATCGATCTAATAACAAAACCACGATGACGCCAGCCAAGAAGGCAAACGTTCCATAAGCATAGGCATGTTGTTCACTAAAAATTTCAGAGAAGGATGAAATTGATTTGTTTAAAATTTCAGTTAAAGAGATATAAATCATCGCCCCTGCTGAAAATGCTAAACCAAAGGAAAGGATTCGCGCACTGGGCTTTTTCAGAAATAAAATTATAGCACCACCGAGCACAGTCGCTAGACCCGCCAGAAAGGTCACTATAAATGCAAGCCAAACACTATTTTGACCAAAGCTTTCCATGATTTTGTATCATTTAGAAACAAGAAAGTCATTATCATAAATGATAATGACTTTCATTTACATATCGTTTTACGAATATATTAACTTTTTTCGATTAATCATCTAAAGATTCTGGATGTTTCATCAAATGTAAAATTGCTAAAATAAGTCCACCCCATAAGAAAACGATGGAAATAATCATCATCATAATTGCAGAAGTATTCATTGCAAACTCTCCTATCGATCTTTAAGTCTAGAAAATAAAGTAGCACCCAGTACACAGAAGATCACACTGCCCCAACCAAACCACATTTGTAGACCAAATGAATAGTCCCCATAACCTTTAGTGAGTAATGCATAAACTGATAACAGCAACGTGCTCAACAGCACCACAGGGGTAATAATGGTTAAGGTTAGTTCCCAAGTACGACCCAACTGAATCGTTGAAATACCATTAATATGTAATTTCAACTCATTCATAATCGAACGTTTAAACCAAGACACCATAATAATAGAGATCAGTGCACCCGTAACAATACCGATGTTATTGATGAAATGATCGATAATATCGACCAATTTAATCGCATTGGTGGTTGAGAATAGGAAGATAGATACAATACCTGTTCCCCCGCCTACAACACTCACCGCCTTTTTACGACTCCATTTTAATTTGTCCTGTAATGCTGCAATAGGCACTTCCAGAATACTGACCATGGAGGTGATACCCGCAACAAAAAGTGAGGTGAAGAACAAAATACCGAATAAATCTGCACCCGCACCTAAGCTCGAAATCAGTTTAGGGAAAGCAATAAACGCTAGACCAATACCGCCACTGACCACTTCTTCTACAGTACTTCCCGCAGAATGCGCCATAAATCCCAATGCAGCAAATACACCAATACCCGCTAAGATCTCAAATGAAGAGTTTGCAAACCCAACGATTAAGCCAGAACCAGTAAGGTTGGTTTTGGGTTTGAGATAAGAGGCATACGTCACCATGATGCCAAAGCCTACAGATAAACTGAAGAAGATATGACCATAAGCAGCCAGCCAGACTTTATAATCCATCATAGCCGTCCAGTTCGGTGTAAAAAATGCATTTAAGCCATCAACTGCACCAGGTAAACGTAATGCTTGGATAACCAAAATAGAGAACAGTACAATCAATAATGGCATAAAGATTTTGTTGGAAAGCTCAACACCTTTTTTAACACCACCATATAAAATAAACAGCACACCTGCCCAAACTGCAACCAATGGCCAGAATAAATGGCTGACAAATGTCATATCAAAGCCAGTTGCTGAAGAGGTTTTTAAATACTGATTAAAGAAAAACGCCTCTGGATCCGAACCCCACATTTGGCCGATTGAAAAGTAAACATAACTTCCAGCCCAAGTGAGTACGCCTGCATAGTACAAACCAATAATTAAGCAGACACAGACTTGCCACCAACCTAAGGTTTCTGCTTTTTTCATCAATCGTTGATAAGCTTTCGGAGGCGAACCATTACTACGATGACCAACGGCATAATCTAAAAACAGAAGGGGTAAACCTGCAGTCAATAAAGCAATTAAATAAGGGATTAAAAATGCGCCACCACCATTTTCATAAGCGACGTATGGAAAACGCCAAATATTCCCCAAGCCTACTGCAGAACCAATCGCTGCGATAATAAAGCCTGATCGGGCTGACCAGTTTTCACGAGTATCTGTCATAACACACCTAATTCGAAATAGGGCAAATCAATACGGCTGTTGTGTTTATTGTCTTGCGCGTAAAAATTGCCATTAAAATATTGTTGTTTGAATAAGAAGAATGCCTTTTGAGCATAATTATCGAATCACAAACCAGTTGTTATTAAATTCTCTTGGTTAAAGATTTACTTAAAAATAACTGTTTAATGACATAACAATAACGTTTTTAATTTTCTTTTTCTGTAAATAATTTCTGAAAAATCCATTTTAAAGCTGAACCTTATATGAACTGAGTGTTTTTAATACAACTTACCTTTTAACACTGCTAACGAATCAATGAAATCATGACTGTTTAATGTTTTGTGAGTTTAATTCTGCTCTAAAGTTTTAGTTTCTACTCTCGTTCAAATTTTGCGGAATTCTATAGTGGCCAATGATTTTAAACTGATGCAGAATATTATTTTCTTGCGTGCCTTGACCGATATTATGAATGACCAAAGGTGTATTTGATCCAATTGCTTTTCGGTCTGAAAGAATACCAATATGCACCAAACCTTTACCCAAATCCCAAGTCACGATATCACCTGCCAAATATTGCTGGGTATTCACCAAATAGTTCTGTCTTTTGAAGTAGGTCATGATATTGGGTACACGACGATGATCAATATTTCGATCTGTTGCTTTCAAACCCCATTGCTTAGGATAAACACTGAAATTCTTTTTCATATCCTTATGAATAAGTTCTTGTAGATCGATACCTTGTAATCGCAAAGCCCGAATAATCACATCTGTACAGACACCTTTGACTAATGGAACATCCCCCATCGGATATTTTAAAGCGCTATAAGC
>JAHLFF010000239.1 GCA_018883945.1 Candidatus Acinetobacter avistercoris | reverse complement strand
GGCAAAATAGCACAAGACTTTTTCATGGAACACGTCATGCAGGACACAACCGTTATGTCACGATGGTTATCACCGCTCTTGGCATTTTGTTTATCTTTTATGATCATTGTAGGTCTTGCCCCTAGTCTGGGTATACACCTCGATCGACAAATTGATTTTTGGTTATTGTGGTTAGGCACCCTGGTTTTCTTGGCTTTGCCGATCATTTATCTGGAAATCGCTTTGGCGAAGCGCTCCAAGACGACAGCTTTGAATGCATTGTCTACTTTGACCCGTGATGCCGATGCGTCGCAGCAATGGCGATTAGTCGGTTGGTTGTCAGTCGTATTTATTGCATTCCTTGCAGGTGGGCTACTGTCGAACATTACTAAAATAACGATGACATATGTTGAAGTGCCAATGCAAAGTGGTATTTTCTTCGTAATGTGTGCGGTTATTGCCTTCGCTTTATCTTTTTTATCTCGTCAAATTTTAGTCATTTTGACGACTTTAGGCGTGATTGTTTCGATTGTCTTATCCAATGTATTTGGCGTTCAAGTTCAATCGTGGCACGTGACACCAGTAGAGTTCAAAGAATGGGGTAATGCAACGATTTTAGCCTTGGTAGCGAGCGGGTTAGGCTTGGGTCTATATTGGCAAACGAGCCTTGCGACAACCACAAAACAAGGTGCAGCGACTCAGGCGACCTTGCCAATATGGATTGCACAGTTAATTGCAGTGGTTGCATTTGGTTATTTCGCTGTTTCAGCACAGATTCCAGCCTATACGATTTTGATCAGTGCAATATTTGCGGCGGCGTTGTTATTACAACTGGCGAAAGAACAGTTACAACAGCGGAATGTTGCGATCGTTATTCAATTTGCAGTGCTTTTGATTGGACTGTTGATTTGGGCTGTTCCACAAATGAGCGCTATTTTTAATTCCTTGCTGATGTTATGGGGATTGATCATCTGTTTAATTTATTCAATCTTTGTCGGTTGGATCATGAAAATTAGTCACTTACGTAAAGCCCTAAATTTTAGTAATGAAGTTTTTTATAATATTTGGCGCATTGCGATTCGTATCATTTTACCGTTGTCGATTATTTTAGCGATCGTGTCTTATATTGGGCAATTGATTTAATGGATGCTAAAGTTTGGGTGGCCTATGCCGGACTTGAACAGCAATTTCATATAGAAGTGGCTTTTGAGGAGGGGATGACCGTTGCGGATGCGATTGAACGCAGTGGAATTGAGCATCAAACCGAATTGCCTCAACCACTTAGTTTGGGTATCTTCGGCAGCAAAATTAAGACCGCAGAGCATCTGTTGGAAAGTGGCGACCGCGTTGAAATATATCGACCATTGACCATCAATCCAAAAGAGATACGTCGAAAACGTGCAGCAGCAAATCCTACTAGTCGCTACTGTCGTAGCAATCGCTTTAAACAATTGTATTGATATAAAAAACCCCTCAGTTGAGGGGTTTTCTTTTTATTGGGATTCTTTATAGTGGTGGGGCATTCAGAATGGCTTCTTTAGAGGCTGGCAACCCGGGTTGTGATTCAGGAATTGTTTCTAAACCTTCAATTTTGGTTACCACTCCAGTGTCATTAAAGTAAATCTTTAAATGTTGTCCCTGAGCCGCAGGTATTTTTGCTTTTTTCGCATATGTGCCAGGCGTATAGTTGTAGAGGTAATCCCAGCGTAATGGATTCATCGGATCCGTTACAGTTGGACTGCCGAGTAAAAAGCGCACTTGTTGATAAGTCATCCCGACTTGAATTTTTGATGCTTGGGTTTGTGTTAAAGGTGTTCCTTGTGGAATATCAACTTTGTATACACCAAAGACAGAACAACCACCCAGTAAAGAAGCGACGAATAACGTCAGCATGATTTTTTGCATTTTGCTACACTATCCCAAATTAATTATGATGCAATTGATCCAAGGATAGATCATACTGCATCTCAACTCTGTTGCATATTCCAACTTAAAATTTGTTAAGAGACCTTTTTATATGGCTATTTCAAATCAAGATTTACGCAAAGCTGGACTTAAAGTTACCCTTCCACGAATCAAGATTTTGGAATTATTGGAAAACTCAAGACAGCATCACTTGAGTGCTGAAGACATTTATAAGACCTTACTCGAACAGGGCGAAGATGTCGGTCTAGCAACTGTATACCGTGTGTTAACACAGTTTGAAGCTGCGGGCATTATTCAACGTCATCATTTTGAAAATAATCATTCTGTGTTCGAAATTATGCAAGAAGATCATCATGATCACTTGGTCTGTTATAACTGTAATAAAGTTGTTGAATTTTCTAATGATACCATTGAGCAAGAACAGCATGAAGTCGCTGAAAAACTCGGCTTTATCTTAACGGGTCATTCACTTAACCTTTATGGTTACTGTGATTCACCAGAATGCCAAGAAGTTTATCGAAAAAAATAATTGTTACAATATAAAAAGAGCTCAATATGAGCTCTTTTTGATTTGAAAATTAAAAACTAAATTAAAAACCAAAATAAAAACTGAAATAAAAACAAAGGCTGTTGGTGCTACTCATTATCGAAACTCAGTTTCATAGCAGCATTGTTTAAATGATCAGAATTTTCTTCAGATAATTTAATTTGTAAACGAAGATTATTGGCTGAATCAGCATGTTTTAACGCATCTTTATAAC
>JAHLFF010000238.1 GCA_018883945.1 Candidatus Acinetobacter avistercoris | reverse complement strand
GTCATTCGTATTGTTGAATTCGGTGCGTTCGTCAACATTCTTCCAGGTACTGATGGTCTACTTCACATCTCTCAAATCTCTAACGAACGCATTGCGAACGTTTCAGATGTATTGACTGAAGGTCAAGAAATTAAAGTACAGGTTGCAGATGTTGACAACCGTGGTCGTATTAAATTAACGATGAAAGATATCGAACAAGCTCAAGCTTAATCGACTGTGTTTCAAATAAAAAAGTCCGCTTAATGCGGACTTTTTTATGTCATGATGACGCTACGCATTTATCCAATAATTCATTATTCATATGCAAATTTATTATTTTTATTTAAATACCGCCGAACAATATACTTATGTGACGAAAGTACGTTTAGCAGAAAAAGAACCTGAGTTTATATGGGTCGACTCTACTCGGACAGATGTGATTCATCGCTCCGAACAGTGGCAAAAAGAGATTTTTGAAAATACGCAAATCATGCTCAATGAATATCACGTACGAGATATTCTGAACTTAGAACATCCATGCGTGTTTGATGCGATGGATGATTATAATTTATTAATTTTTAGAAAATTAATAACACCTGATGATAAAATTAACACGGGTGAAAATGCCTTAGAAATTCATGAAAATGTCTTCGGTCTTGCGACTACACCAATCAGCTTTATTCTAAGCTCACAAGTTTTAATCACCGTCAGAGAAGTCGGAAACCGTGCGATTGAAGCGTATATTGAGCGTACTGAAACCATCGTATGTCGTCCAATCGAAGAACAAAATAAACCTAGAAAATTAGCCTCAAACTCTTTGGATCTCTCCCTAAGATTATTAAATAGTATGGTCGATGGTTATCTAGATTTACGCTTACCTTTAACGCGTCGCGTTGAGTTTTGGCAACAGGCTTTATTGCAAGGGCATAGACGCTTTACCCAGTGGAATCAATTATTACAAGAAAATATGGCGTTTCAACAAATGGAAAATTTGTGTGAAGAGCAAATTGAAGCGCTCTTAGAACTCAGAGATGAAATCGTTGAAAATTACCCACAGTTGAAGGCAAAGAGGAAAGCGGATAAGCAAGATATTATGTTGGTGAGAGTGGATGATTTGTCCAGTCATATTGAACGGATTCAGAAACACACTACTCGATTACGCAGTGCAATACAGGCTGCAATGGATTTGCATTTTTCAGCCATTGCCAATCAAACCAATGAAAATATGCGGATTCTTGCGATCATTACCGCCATTTTTGCACCGCTGACATTGCTTACAGGCATTTATGGAATGAATTTTGAGTTGATTCCAGGTCTGAAAGATCCCAGCGGTTTTTGGATTATGATGGCGGCAATGTTGATTTGTACAATCGTGTTGATTATTTTCTTTTACCGCCGTCATTTGGTCGGACGTGGAGAACGTAGTGTGATGGATATGTTGGCACAACAACACAAAGATCAACACGTGAATCTTTTTTGGTTCTTGGATTATGAACCCATTAAACACACCATAAAAGAAGTTGAAAAAATGACCAAGTTTAAATAACGGTATTAACAGTATTGCAGTCATGGCCGTAATTTAATCAACTGATGCTTTTAGTAATATTGAATAAAGTGAATCTTTCAGCTTAAGTTTTTTACGTTTTAGACATTCAATATCTTCATTAATTAGATTGACTGGATCTTGTTCTAATTGAGTGATTTGACGGTCTAATTCATCATGATCAATCATCATTTTTGCAAAATGAGGATCATCTTGTAGCAGGGTTTGCATTAACTCGCGATGTTCAGGGAACATGTTTTTCAGTTTTTTATTCATGATTTTTGTGTTCATGGTCGATTTGTCTACCTCATTTCAGATTTAAAAAGAAGGGAGAAGATTCATCACGATGAAAAATCTTCAGGGTATTGTCATGTGTGCTGTAAATATCGTTGTAAATGACGCTTTATATAAAATAAGACTCAATCTTTTAAGCTTAAGATTGATTGAAAGATGAATATTTCACCTGATTTCGTAGTTGCTGAACTTCATCAATCAAATCAAGCATCATAGCTACAGCTGAAAGACTCGCTTCAAAATCGCGTTGTAATCGATAAGCGCGTCTTGCTCGGGTCAATTCCTCTCCAAAGAACTGATGAATTCTGGTGTCTGTTCGTGCAGGTAAAATTTCGTACTCTAAAAGCTGTAATACCCATTCAGGGCTTTGCCCACAAGCTTGAGCAAAATGATGTAAATCAAAAATATAGTGTTCATCCACAATTTCAGCTTCTAGACATCCATTTTTGATGATTTCACGATATTGAATCGTCGCCATCTCAGTACTCCTTTACTTGGATCGAGGATTAAAGTGTGTAAATGCTTTGGCAAAATCTTCATAAGCATTCACCTGTTGTTCAGTTTCGGCTTTCGGATACACGATGTTTAAAATGAGATATAAATGTCCCGGAACTTTGCTCGGAATACCTTTGTCTTTCAGTCTCAGTTGTTTGCCATAAACCGTATTTTGAGGAATGGACACATTGATCTTGCCTGCGGGTGTCATGACCTCAATGTTCTGGCCCAATGCAGCCTCCCATGGACTAATGTCAATGCTGTAGTAAATATCCGCATTTTCAACACGGGTGTTATGGCTTTTTTTATACTGTATTTCGATATATAAATCGCCAGCTTCGCCACCATTTATGCCGGACTGACCTTGCTGGCTTAGACGTATTTGTTGGCCTTGTTTCATACCTTTTGGAATTTTAACCTCTAAGGTTTTACGCTGTACTTCAGCTTCGCCGTAAGCATTATAAGTGGGGATTTGTAAGGTAATATTTTGGGTTGATCCATGAAATGCAACGTCTAAATCAACCTCTAAAATGGCGTGTTGATCTTCTCCTCGAAAAGGTCGATTTGAATTGGAATAACTGTTTTGCCCTGAATATTGATTGCCGCCACCGAATCCTTGACCAAAGCGACCAAATAAATCCTCAAACCCACTAAAGCTATCCGCTCGTTGATTGTTGGCATTGGATGAATTAGAGCCAAAGCCAGATGAACCCGAAAATCCTTGAGCTCCTTGAGGATGATCAAGTTCAAAGTCGTATTGTTTTCTTTTTTCAGGATCATTTAATGTGTCATAAGCAATATTAATCTTTTGCATCATTTCTTCAGCATTAGATTCTTTACTGACATCAGGATGGTATTTACGAGCGAGTTTACGATACGCTTTTTTGATGTCGTCAACTGTTGCGCTGCGCTGTAAACCGAGTTCTTGATAATAATTTTTTGCCATTGAAATATAATGACCATTGATTATGTTTTAATCATTATGGACAGACTTTTTAAGACTACAATATGATGACTTCGTGATTAATTGTTTCAAAATTTTACATATAGAAGGGCTAAGGCTTTGCAGGGAAAGGTTTGATTTTATTATTATTTTGACTTCATGTTTTTAATCAACAATGTGATCAATTGCATGTTTGTGAGTTGATCAAAAGAGTAAGAGATTGCTTACTCTTTTGATTTAAATACGAATCTAGGTTGATCTAATGACAACTTAAGATGTTCTGAAAATAAGCCAAGAATAACGCGTGAGTAAACTAGCTGAGGTGCTTTCCAAAAATTCCCAATGCTTCTTCAGCAGTAAAACGATATTGGGCACTACAAAACTGGCAATCCATCGCAATTGGATTTTGCACTTCGAGTGTTTCACGTACTGAGTCCACGCCAATTTGTTCTAAAGCAGTTGCACAACGTTCTTTAGAGCATGTACAGCCGAACTTTAAAGGTTCAACCTCAGGTAAGCGTACTTCTTCTTCATTGTATAAACGATACAAAATTTCTTGTGCATCTAAACCAGTCAGCTCTTCTGCTTTTAAGGTTTCAGTTAACATGGTCAAACGTGGCCAGATGTCTTCATCGACACGTTGTTGTTCATCCTCATTATTTCTTGGTAATAATTGGATGAGTATGCCGCCAGCGCGCTGATTCGAGCTTGCCAATACGATGCGTGTTGGGATTTGTGCAGACAAATCATAATATTGCACAAGGCATTTAGCTAAGTTTGGTTTATCTAAAGGGACGATACCTTGGTAACGATCACCAAACTCAGGCTCGATATTAATAAACAGTACAGGATTGACTAAGGTGGACAAAACCGTACTGCTATCATCGGCTTGGTTAAAAAGATCGTTGTCTTCATAATCTGCGAGACCACGAACTTCGCCTAAGTGATTACACTCGGCCATCGCCCATTTTAAACTGCCAGAGGCTTGAATTTGGAGGCTAATACGTCCTTTAATTTTAAGGGTGCTTGCAAGCAAAGCAGTCGCACTGAGCATTTCACCTAAGAGAATTTGAATCGCAGGCGCGTAGTCACGTTGTGACAAAATCGTTTGTAGTGCTTCTTCGAGATGAACCACTTCACCACGAACAGGACTATCTTCAATAAAAAAACGTTGACGTAAATCAGACATAAAATTCTCCAAATCCCTGCATAAATGGTGACTATATTCTAAATCACAAGTCAATTTTCTTCATCACGACAAACATTAATTTGATCTGATGTATGTTTTGCGTGCGCTAAGCTCGAATGACGCAAAACATCTAAGCGATCTGGCTGTTCATCCATCTCATTGTTGAGTCGTTGTTTAGCATCACTTTCAAATAGATGTTCAAGTTCAGAGATAAAGTTACGATAGCTTTCATATACCTTCTGTTCGTCGGTATAAATACGCTGTTGCTCGGCCAATAACTTTTCATCGTAGTCACGAAATATTTCAATACTTGTTTTGGCGTCTTGTTCATCGATGCCCATGAGGCAGAGCGTACGGTATGCCATTCCCAAAGAGGATAAATAAGTTTCACGCCAAATGTACTCAATTCCGAGATCTTTCAGTAGATGCATATGGTAACGATCTCGTGCGCGTACCACCAACAATAATGAGGGATAGTTCAGTCTAATATGTCGTGCAACATTCATTGACACTTCAACATCATCGATCGCCAAAACAAAAACAGTGGCATGCTGAATACCCGCAGAACGTAATATATCGGGTTGAGTTGCATCGCCATAATAGAGTGTTCCTCCATATTTTCGTACGAACTCAATCCGTTCTAGATTGTTGTCTATTGCGGTAAAAGGCAGCCCTTGCATATGCGCTAGTCTGGCCACAATCTGACCTACACGTCCAAAACCTGCAATGATCATGGTGCTGGTGGTGTCAGGAATATCATCATATTGATGCTGTGATTTTTGTTCAAATAGCGGAAGGATCCATTTGTTAATGGTCCAAAATAGAATAGGGGTGAGCGCCATAGACAAGGTGACGATCAGAGTGACGGGCTCTAATATCGCCTGAGTCAGTACTTTTTCACTATGTGCAACTGCCAAGACCACATACGCAAATTCTCCGCCCTGTGCCAAACTGACTGCAATCAATAAACTTTGTTTCCACTCATATTGATAATAGCGGGCGACCAAAAGCATGATGATTGCTTTGATCGCAATCAATAAGAATGCACCACCCACGATTAACAGTGGCATTTCCACGATCAAGCCTAGAGGCGTGCTCATTCCTACAGTCATAAAAAACAGACCGAGTAATAACCCTTTAAATGGCGTAATACTGGCTTCGAGCTCATGACGGAACTCTGAATCAGCAAGCAACACACCTGTTAAAAATGCACCCAAAGTCGTGCTAATGCCGAGTACATCCATGAGGGTCACGACGCCAATGACAATAAACAATCCTGCCGCAGTAATGAGTTCTGTTGCACCACTTTTAACAATAAATCGAAAAAATGGACGCATCACATAACGACTAAACAGAAATAGACCCGTAAAGGTTGCTATAACCGCAGCAAAGTACGCGATACCGTGATGTGTGGACTGTTCACCGACAAGTAGTGGAATGAGGGCGATGAGGGGAATGGCTGCGATATCTTGAAACAATAAAATGGAAAAAGACTGCTGACCATGCGTCGAGTTTAATTGTTGGTTTTCTGAGAGTAACTGTAAAACAAAAGCTGTAGAGGAAAGTGCCAGTGCAAAACCAATCACAAAGCTGGCCGATAAACTTTGTTGAAAGAGCAGCCAGATGGTTCCCATCAACACGATACCTGTGATGAGCACTTGTGCACTACCCAGCACAAATATTGAATGACGCATTTGCCAAAGTCGTTGTGGTCGAAGTTCTAAACCAATCAAGAACATGAGCAGGATCACGCCAAATTCGGCGAGATACATGATGGCATCGGCATCACGTGCAATATTTAAAACACTAGGACCCAGTAAAATACCGGTAAACAAATAGCCCAATACGGTCGCAATGCCAAAACGTTTACCTAAAGGCACCAAAATTAAAGCAGCACCTAAGAAAATGGTAATTTGTAACAAGAGTGACATTGCTTGATCCTATATAATTATTGATCTATGTGGATTGTAATTTGGAGTTGGGGCTTTGAGTCATAAGTTTAAATCACAAGTTTGAATCATAATCCTAAAGTGTAATCTTAAATTAGAATTCTAAATTTCAATTCTGAATTAAAGAAACCTGAGTTAAATAAAACTGAGTTAAATAAAACAGTAGACTTCTTTCAAAAGTCATTACTCATACAACACTCTCATCATGAGTATTCCCTCATCCTAACCTTCTCCCAAAGGAAGAAGGGATTTTTACGTATAAATTTATGGCCACTCAATGATCATTTTTCGACTTATGAAAGAGATCTAGTCATATGCGTTTTAGCGTACACCATTTAAATTTCCGCCACTTAAAATACTCACCAAAAAAATATCTAACACTTAAAATATTTTCCATGAAGATATCCTTCAAGCACAGTTTTCATTATTTACATGATTAGATTGGCTCGGATTCACGGGTTAGCTTAACTCTTGCGGATCGACATCGATGGTGACTTTCATGCCTGATGGTTTGTAATGTAAAACGTTTTGCCACCATTCACGAATATAGAAATGCATTTTGGCACGGTCGGTAGACAATAAAACGACATGCGCTTGATAGCGTCCAGCTTTGCGCTCCATTGGGGCTGGAATAGGCCCCCAGATATCAATCAAATTTTCTGTATGTTGTCTTAACATTTGCGTCATTTCAGTCAAAAACTTTTGATTAACATCTTGGTTTTTAGACTCACAACGTAATAAAACAGCATAACGGCAAGGAGGCAATAATGCCGCTTGACGATCTCGTAAAGTTTCTTTGGCGAAAGCACGATAATTTTTTTGAATTAATGTATTGAGTAATGGATGATCGGGCCTTAGGGTTTGTAAGTAGACTTCACCTTTCTTTTCACCACGACCTGCACGTCCAGCCACTTGTATAATTAATTGTGCTGTACGCTCTGTTGCACGGAAATCAACACTGAGTAGACCAGAGTCGATGTCCAGAATGGCCACAAGCGTTACATACGGAAAATGATGTCCCTTTGCCAGCATTTGTGTACCCAAAAGAATCATCGGTTCGCTAGTATGAATCTGATCGTAAATTTTTTGCCAACTACCCACACGACTGGTCGAGTCGCGATCCACCCGAATCACTTTATGTTCAGGAAAAAGCTCATTTAAGCTTTCTTCAACTTTGGCTGTTCCCATTCCGATCGGTTTTAAGGTGGGTTGATTACATTGCGGACATGCATCAGGTAGGCGATTAATGGTTCCGCAATGATGGCAGTGTAAATGTTCATACGGTTTTTTGTGCAAAGTGAAATGTGCATCACAATGAGGACAATTGGCCTGCCACGCACAGCTTTCACAAATCAAAACAGGTGCATATCCCCGACGATTGAGGAAGATTAAAACTTGTTCTTTTTTATCTAAACGACCCTGTATTTCTTTAATCAGTGATTCACTGATGCCATGTTGTTTTTTAGCAATTTTTAAATCAATCAGATGCATCTTTGGCAGACTTGCGCCTGCAGCTCGATGATTGAGCTCAATCCGTTCCAATTTGCCTTGTTCTGCCAAATAAAAGCTATCCATACTCGGTGTAGCTGAACCTAATATGACAGGACAATTTTCTAAAAATGCACGATATAAGGCCACATCTCTTGCGTGATAACGGAAACCTTCTTGTTGTTTAAAGGAGAGATCATGTTCTTCATCTAAGATGATCAAGCCTAAATTCGGCATTGGGGTATAAATCGCAGAGCGCGTACCTAAAATAATCGAAGCTTTGCCTGTTTGTGCATATTGCCACGCTTGTAAGCGTTTACTTTCATTGAGGCCTGAATGCAATAACACAATATTGCAATGAAAACGCGACTGGAAGCGGCTGATCGTTTGCGGCGTTAACCCAATTTCAGGAACCAAGACCAGAACTTGTTTACCTTGTTTTAAAACCTCATGCATGACCTGTAAATAAACTTCGGTCTTTCCACTACCTGTCAGACCATCCAATAAAAACGCATGATATTTTTGAGGATTTTTTAAAATAGTCTGAATGGCATTTTTTTGTTCTGGATTGGCGGTTAATGGCATTTGTGCCAATTGCACAGGTTCAGGTGAGAAATTTTGTGCTTCAAGTTCACAGCGTATGAGGCCTTTTTTTTCAATGGCCTTTAACGTTGACGTTTCAATACCGCTTAAATTTAAAATTGTTTCAGCTGTGCCTAAGGGGTGTAAGCTTAAAATTTTATAGGCTTCTTGCTGTTTGAGAGAGCGTTTAAGTTTGGCTTCTGCTTGAGTGTCTAAAACTCTCCATGTGCGCGCCAATAGATTATACGGTTTACCTTGGCGTAATAAAGCAGGTAAAGCTGCATGCATGACCTCACCCAAGGGGAATTGATAATATTGAGCCGCCCAACGAACTAATTTTAAAACCGTATCATTGATAATCGGCTGATCATCGAGTAATTCAGTAATATGCTTCAATTGAAAACGAGGATCGATGGGTGCGTCTAAGGCCAGTTTTTCGGTGACGATTCCCACTAAATTTTGACGACCAAAAGACACCGAGACACGAGCGCCGACTTCAATCTTTTGATATTCTTCTGCAGAAACTTTATAGTCAAAACAGTCATATAGGTGCACAGGTACTGCAACACGCACTCTGTAGATGGATTGGCTTAATTCTGCAATATTTGTCATATATAGTATTCGGCTCAACAAAATGAAAATTTATCGTGGTTGTGAAATGCTTATGATAAAGTGAGTGCTCATTTATAAGCTTAAATATGAATGATTATATGGGTCTTAGGCAACACTCAAGACGGAAAATTTAGGAAAACTAGAGCATTATAATGCCTGCATATCAATTTACTGCCATAGATGTATCAGGGAAGCAGCGACAGGGCGTGCTAGAAGGTGATTCAGCACGTCAAATTCGCCAACAACTGCGGGACAAGCAATGGATTCCTGTCAAAGTTGATGCTGTAGAACAAAAAGATAAAAATCAAAGTTCAAGCTGGTTTCAAAAGAAATTCACCGCCTATGAATTGGCATTGATGACCCGTCAGTTGTCGGTGCTCGTCGCTGCAGGTATTCCGTTAGAAGAAGGCTTAAGGGCTGTATCTAAGCAAAGTGAAAAAGCACATGTAAGAAACCTGATGTCATCTGTACGCTCAAAAGTAATGGAAGGCCATTCATTGGCACAAGGTATGCAGCAATCTGGACGCTTTCCAGATTTGTATATTGCCACCATTGCAGCAGGAGAGCGTTCAGGGCATTTAGATCTGATCTTAGACCAATTGGCAGATTACACTGAAAATCGTTTCGCGATGCAAAAGAAAATTCAAGCTGCGATGGTTTATCCGATTATTTTAATGCTGATGTCTTTTGCCATCGTGATGGGACTCATGACCTATGTAGTCCCTGATATTGTAAAAACTTTTGATCAAAGTAAAGATGCATTGCCATGGATTACAGTCGCGCTTATGAAATCCAGTGATTTTATTCGTCAAGTTTGGCCATTTGTGCTTGTTGTCTCTGCCTTGGGTGTTTTTTTATTGCTGCGTTTTCTGCGTACCTCTGCTGGACACTATGCCTTTGATCGACTGACCTTAAAATTGCCTCTGTTGGGGAAACTTTCAAGAGGAATCAATGCTGCAAGATTTTCGAGTACGTTATCGATCTTGACACAGTCTGGTGTCCCTTTAGTCGATGCGCTAAAAATTGCCGCAGCGGTCAGCAATAACTGGGTAATTCGTGATGCGGTCAATATTGCCGCAGAAAAAGTTACCGAAGGTGGAAACTTGGCGACACAGCTAGAGCGATGTGGTTATTTCCCACCGATGATGGTGCAAATGATTAAAAGTGGCGAGGCTTCTGGCGAATTAGATCGAATGTTAGATCGGGCATCCACAATGCAAGACCGTGAAGTGACCACTTTGATTTCGACACTTCTGGCATTATTAGAACCATTGATGTTGGTTTTTATGGCAGGTATCGTTTTAGTGATCGTTATTGCAGTGATGTTGCCAATCGTCAATATGAACAATATGATTTAAAGTGATTTCAAACAATTTTTATAATGAATGTATAAGTGAGTAAATACATGCAAAAGCAAAAGACACGTCATTTGAATGGAAAAAAACAATCTGGTTTTACTTTGATTGAAGTCATGGTGGTGATTGTAATTTTAGGCGTTTTAGCCGCATTAATCGTACCAAATGTCATGGGCCGTGGTGAAAAAGCCAAAGTGGATACGACGAGTATTACTTTAAAAGGTGTCGCTGGTGCTTTGGATCAATATAAGTTAGATAACAATCAATATCCTTCTATGCAAGATGGTGGCTTAGATGCTTTGGTTAATCAGCCTGCCGCTGCAAAAAACTGGTTGCCTGGTGGTTATGTGAAAGGTGGGTATCCTAAAGACAGTTGGGATAATGATCTTCAATATGTGATTCCAGGATCAGAAGGTCGTGCATTTGATTTATATTCTTTCGGTGCCGATGGTAAACAAGGTGGTGAAGGAAATGATGCTGATATTTTCTATACACCATAATAAATGAAAACCATTCTAATTGAAGAATGATGGTATTAATCACTTCACTTGATTGAATTAATAAATTACAAGTGAAGTGATAATATTTCTTATTTATATTTTATTAATAAATTATTGAAATATATAAATATAGTTTAATATTGCTAGTTAAGATTAATAATAAGAATTATTCCCATACTTAATGGTTACAACAAAGTTAAATTATGGATTAATTTAGACTTTTTATTTTATTTAAAGCTTGCATAATAGATCGTACAACGATGGTTTTTTATGCAGGGGAGTAAGATGAAAGCATTATTATTATCAGATGAAATCAACCATTTTCATTGGTCGATGCTCAAATCCGTTCTTCTCGTATTAAGCCTTTTACCTTTAAGCCATTTCTTCATGCAGTTGTGGGCAAGCGCAGAAGAAAGTAGTCAAATCATGATTGGCTTTATGGCAATGAGTGTATTTAGTTCATTTGTAATTATTAGTTTTTTTAGTGCTTTAAAAGTTACGGTACAAAAGTTAAAGGTTTTAGATCAGTCTACATTCGAACAGACGATGGTTAAAGCTTATTGTTATGTTCCGATGTTGAGTTTGGCTGTGATGATGTCTTATTTGGCGACTCAATTTTAAAGCTTAAAATCGATCTTAAAACGAATTTTTAAATAAACGGCATTGAGCAGAATTAACGGATAAAAATCAAACCAAGCTCTAGTAAGTTGTGCATAAAAAAACCGAGCATACAATGGCTCGGTTTTTTTACGTCTGTTGAGATATAGCTACTTAAAGTCTCATACAAAGTACAGCGATATCTTTTCTAGCGACGGGATTTAAAACTAACGTCAACTATTCGAGGGCGATAAAGCCAACCTAATATCAGCAGTAGTACAGAAAATCCTAAAATAGGCCAATCACTAAAGCGGTTGTACCATGTTTGACCTTGCATAGCGGGTAAGTCACCACGTAAAACGGCTTTTTTGTCTATAGGTGCTTGTGAAACGATATGTCCATGATGATCAATGAAAGCGGTAACGCCTGTATTGGTCGCACGTATAAACCAGCGTCCATTTTCTTTAGCACGCATCTGAACCATTTGTAAATGTTGCAGCGGTCCAGCTGTTCCTTTGAACCAAGCATCATTAGAGACGGTCACCAAGAAATCACTTTGTGCCGCATTACGACGCGTGAGGTTTGGATAAGCCACTTCATAACAAATTGCTGCAGCCAAAGCATGACCATGAATTGAAAATGGTTTTTGATCATTGGCACCACGAGAAAAGCCACTCATAGATGGATCATTTTGTAAGGCAGGGAGTACCCAACTTAATAAACCTGAAAGTGGAATATATTCTCCAAAAGGTACTAAGCGTTGCTTCTTGTATAATCCTGACGCCTCAGCTCCCGAAGCCATCATGGCATTATAATAAAGTGGATAGTCTTGAACTTGTGATTCTTTAATATCCCAATATGGAATGCCTGTAACCCATGCGGTATTGGTACTCTTGGCTTGCTCATCCATTGCTTTTAAGAATGGCTCTATATCGGTTTGAAAAAGCGGAATCGAAGATTCAGGCCAAACAATTAAATCTCTGCCCCATTCTGTACGACTGAGCTGAGCATAAATTTCTAAGGTCTTAACTTGGTATTCTGTAAGCCATTTTAAATCTTGAGGAATATTCCCTTGAATGAGCGATACTGAAAGTGGCTTCTCAGGTTTTGGTTCTACAAAAGTAATATGAGAAACAGCCCAAGCACCAAACAGTACTACCGCAGAAGGGATAATCCAGATAAAACGTCGACGTAAAATTTCAACGAATGCCGATGCCAGTAGAATAACCACAAATGAAACGGCAAAGACACCAAAAAGGGGCGCGTAACTGTCTAAAAAACGTTCTGTAAATGCATAGCCTGCAAACAGCCAAGGGAAGCCTGTGAAAACCCAGGTTTTTGACCATTCGAATAAGACCCAAATGGGTGCAAAGGTTAATGGTGTTTGAGGAAAGAATCGTCGATATGACCAAGCCTGTAGTGCAGAAAAAAGCCCCATGACCAAGGCCATGATCGCAATCATCAACACACTTAAAAATGCACTTGTATCGCCGTACTCATGAATTGAAGTATAAAGCCAAAAAGCGCCGACAAACCACAAGCCAAAACCATATGCTAAACCGATCGCAAAAGCGTGCTTAGCAGTCCGATTGTGTAATGTCGCATACAGTAATGCAGGAGAAAGAATGGCTAACCACCACCAATGAAAAGGGGCGAGGGCAAAACTAAATACAGCACCGGCAGCTAAGGCAATAATCAATGCATAGATCAGTGGCAGCTGTTTTTGTTGTTGTGAGGAATTTAACAGCTTGTCAAAGTGTGTTCTCATTTACGTACAGCTCGAATTAGATGAATAGTGCGGACATCTGCTTCAATAATCTCAAACTCCCAATGATCAAGCTCAATCACTTGACCTTGTAAATCACTCACTAAGCCAATTTCTTGAAGCAATAGACCGCCGACAGTTTCTACTTCATCGTCAGAAAAATCAGCATTTAAAATATTATTAAAATGTTCGATTGGTGTAAGTGCTTGTACTAACCATGTGTGAGTCGTATTCGCAGTCAAATCTGGAACAATATAATTGGCTTCTTCGTCCTGTGTATCGTGCTCATCTTCAATTTCGCCGACAATTTCTTCTAAAATATCTTCTAAACTGACGAGACCCGATGTAGAACCATATTCATCAATCACAATCGCGATATGCGTTTGTGTGTTTTTTAACATACGTAGTACTTGATCTGAACGCGCACTTTCTGGAACAAATATCGGCTGACGCATAAGCGCATGCACTGTGATTTTAGAATCACGATCTTTTAAAAATGGCAGTAAATCTTTCGCCAATAAGATACCAACGACATTGTCAGGTTGGTTGGAAGAGAAAACAGGAAAGCGGGAATGAGCTGATTCGATCAAAACATCTAAAATCTCAAGTAATTCATCATCTTCTTGTAAGCTTACCATTGCAGTCCGAGGGGTCATCACCTCACGAATTTTTGTTGCTGGAAGCTCAAAAATTCCTTCTAGCATTGCAACGGTATCGGGTTCGAGTAAACGACGTGAATCCTGTACTAATTTTAACAGTTCATCTCGGGTTTCTGGTGCTGTACCTAACCATTTGCGTAAACCACGCATACCCCATGATGGACCTGATTCCTCGTGCATGACCTTTCCTGCAGATGCTATCTAAAAAATTAATTTTTATCATACCGTAGAAAATTCAGATGTCTATCTATAAAAGTGAAGCGTAGATGAATGATAGGTTCAGTCGTTAATTCGTCGGTTATAGACAGAAGTTGATATGCGTTTAGCGCATTGAAAATTGTTGAATCAAGCTGTGCTAAAATATGCGGAATTCAACGTTTATGAGTCAAATGATGTCTGAGTCATCACCTATCCCTACGATGCAATTAAATACCCGTGGTCTGCGTTGTCCTGAGCCTGTGATGATGTTGCATCAAGCAATTCGTAAATCAAAATCTGGTGATATTGTCGAAGTTTTTGCCACCGATAATTCAACGTCTTGGGATATTCCAAAATTCTGTCTGCACTTAGGACATGATTTATTGTTGCAAGAAGAAGTATTGGATGAAAATGGACATAAAGAATTCCACTATCTGGTTCAAAAAGGATAGCAGTTATATCTGCTATAGAAAGTATGGACTTAAGGTGTATTTAAAAACCGATCAAATCGGTTTTGATCGGTACTGATTAACTCTTATCAGCTTTAATACAAATTGCTTACAAATCAGAATTGATTATTGAGTTTAGACCGCATTTTTTGTTTATAATGCAAACAAATTATTAAAATATAATTAATTGTGCCAATGAAAAGCTTTATTAATGGTATTTACAAAGTCTTAGATCAGCTGGGGTTAAGCGCTCAAAAACGTGCACTACACGTACAATTTTCTAATCCTGCGCTGAACAGCGACGTCTTTCTACAACGCATAGACGGACAACACGCACTGAACCAAGGTTCAACGGCAGAGCTGATCTGTCTGTCGACCGATGCGACTATCCCACTCAAACAATTCATTGGCAGCCAAGTGGCGATAGACCAAGTGACCGACAAAGGCACACTCTTTCGCACTACAGGGATTATTACCGCAGCCGCACAAGGCCAAAGCGATGGATCACTGACCCTCTACAAACTAACACTATCAGACCCAACCGCTCTGTGGCACAAACGCCGTAACAGCCGCGTATTCATGAACAAATCTGCGGTAGATGTGGTTGAAACCCTGTTCCAAGAATGGCAGAAAAAAAGCCCTCTCTTTGCTTCTAGCTTAAGCCTAGACCTGAGTGGACTTAAAAACCAATACGACATCCGTCCTTTCATCATGCAAAGCAACGAAAGCGACTACGACTTCCTGACACGCCTCATGCGCAGTGAAGGCATCAACTGGCTGATTGACGAAGCCCAAGCCTACGTCAGCAACTCATCGCATCCGATCGAAGCACAAAAACTCCGCTTAATTGATGACAACAGCCAATACGCTGCACTCGAACGCCGCAACATCCGCTTCCACCGCAGCAGTGCCACAGAACAACAAGACAGCATCACCAGTTTCATTGGACAACGCACACTACAACCGACAGCCGTACACGTACAACGCTGGCAAGCCGATGTGCTCGAACAAGAAGAAGGCGCAGGCACAGTCCAAAGCAAACACCAACACAGCAACAACCAAGACAACGCCAGTCTCGGCCTCGAACAAGCATGGCACTTTAGCCCGGCATGGATACAAGACCTCAAAGGCGAAGACCAAGCCACCGCTTCCAACAACAGCCAAATCGAAAAGCTCAACCAAAACCTCAGCCACTACTTTGATGCCCAAAGCAAACAATTCACGGCCAACTCCACAGTACGAGATAGCCAAGTCGGCTACTGGTTCGAACTGAGCGAACACCCCGAAATAGACCAACACAGTGGCTCAGACAAAGAATTCCTGATCACCGGCAAACACTACTACAACCAAAACAACCTGCCGAAAGATCTGAACGAACAAATCAACCAATTGCTACAACAAAGCCAATGGACACTTCGGAATAACCAAAACAACGAAGAACGCCAAAACAACACCCTGATTCTACAACGACGCAACATCACCACCGTTCCAGAATACAACCCACTGGAACACCGCCCAGCAGCACACCCACAACGTGCCAAAGTGGTCGGTCCCGCAGGCGAAGAAATACATGTTGATGAATGGGGCCGCGTCAAAGTTCGCTTCCTATTCACCCGAGCAGAAGACAACCAAGCCGATGGTGGGGCAGGGTCCAACAACAACGATGCAGATTCTGCATGGGTCGATGTACTCACCCCATGGGCAGGCGAAGGCTACGGCGCACGCTTCCTACCCCGCATCAACGAAATCGTGGTCATCGACTTCTTCGACGGCAACATCGACCGTCCATTTGTGGTGGGACGCATCCACGAAGCCCAACGCAGCCCGACCAAATTCGATACCAAAGGCCAACTGCCAGACACCAAAAAACTGGCAGGAATAAGATCCAAAGAAGTCCAAGGCGAAGGCTTTGGCCAACTCAGATTCGACGACACCACTGGACAAATCAGCACCCAACTGCAAAACAGCCATGGCGCAACCCAGCTCAACCTCGGTAACCTCAGCCATCCCAAAGAAACCGCAGAAAGCGAAGGGCGCGGAGAAGGCTTCGAACTCAGAACCGACCAATGGGGTGGAATACGAGCAGGGCAAGGCTTACTTCTCAGCACGCACAAACAAGACCAAGCGACAGGCATGCACCTTGATGCCAAAGAAGCGAAGAGCCAACTTGAAAGCAGTCTAAACAACAGTAAAGCCTTAAGTGAAGTCGCTAAGAATCAGCAGACGGATCCTTTGGAAAATTTAGATCAATTAAAATCATTTGTTTCTAATCTTGAATCGGACTCTTCTGAAGGTGGTAAAAGTAAGGCAAATGCATTTAAGTCAGCCTTAATGTTATTGGCCACTCCGAATAGTATTGCTTTAGCATCAAATCAAGATGTTCATTTATCGGCAGATCGGCATTTAAATTCAAATGCAGGTGATAGCATCAACTTTAGTACTCAAAAAAGTTTAATTGCACACGCTGAAAATAAAATTAGTTTATTTTCAGCGCAAGAAGGTGCAAGGCTATATGCAGCTAAAGGAAATGTTGAAATTCAAGCGCAGAGTGATGGTGTAGATTTAATCGCTCGTAAATCTGTACAGGTTATTTCAACAGAAGACAAAATTGAAATTAAAGCCAGTAAAAAAATCGTATTGATTGCGGGTGGTTCACAGATTGAAATTAGTAGTGCCGGAGTATTGCCAACGACGGCTGGAAAATTTGAGGCGAAGGCTGGGCAGCATGTATTTGTTCCAGGTGCTCAAGTAAGTATGAGCTTACCCTTCTTCCCTCAAAGTGTTTGTTGGGAATGTTTAGCACGTAGAGCAAGCCAACGCGGGGCATTTGTGAATAAGGGGGATGGATTATAAATGTCTAATTTATTACACCCAGATCTTCAACTTTTTTTGGAAAATTCTCAGTCAGAAGAAATCAAAGATTATTTTATTTATACTTTAGCAGATGCTGCTCAAGACAGTTTTTTTTTAAAAAAATATGCTCATTTAAATTGTCGTAATTTATTGACTGAAGCAGCTGGTGATAAAGCAGCTCAGATTTCACCACATTTAATACAATTGATTTATTCTTCAAATGAATCTGTGTGGCAGTATATTAATAGAAGAGTCGTTGGCACGCCTAAGATGACTTTAATTATCAGCGCATTAAGTTTTGATGATTTATATACACATTTGAGGCAGTTTACGAATGTTCAATTTGAAGGCGGACTCGAAATGTATTTGGCATTTTGGGATCCAGCAATTCTTGGAACGCTAGTTGGTCAAACAACAGATAAGACCTTATATGTTAAACAACAAGTATTGTCTCCTGAACAGAAAAAAATATTATTGGGACCTATTTATAGTTGGTGGTATTGGGATCGTTTAAGTCAATTACATAAGATAGATGGTAAAGGCGAGAGTGAGTTACGAAGATTTTACGATTGGCGTAACTCTTTTGAATTTAGTGCGCATCAAGAAGCCTTAATGGTAGAAGCAACATTCCCAGATCATTTAATTTACTATCTAAAATTAAATAATCCTTTTTTGGTAGAAGCTTTTAATGAATGGGATCTTTATCAATATGTAATTGAAAAAATATCACAAGCGCGAGAATATACTTTAAATGGAACAAGAGATATTTTAAATTTCATATGTTTAACTTTAATTTATAAGGATAATTTTGAAATTAATAAGCTGTTGCAAAGTAGCCTTTTAAATGTCAAAGCTAAAAAGATTACAATGGATCAAGCTATGGAAGAGATAGAGATTTCAACAGAAGCTGGCTAGTGACTTAATGATGTGTTTGCATAGAATGGATTAGTTGTTTTTAAGTTTGACAGTGTTTTAAATTCCTAAAAATTAATATGGCTCATTGTATGAATATTTTTAAAAAAATTGTAATGTTACCCATCGGTTTAGCCTTAGGAGTGGCCGGTTGTAGTACAGGTTCTGCTAAGACTTATGTATTAACTACGACTTCCTATGGATATAATCCAAGTTATATTCCCTACATTGTTGAATTAAATGGTGAAGAAGTTGGGGGAGGATTAGGTACGGCAACTAAGCGTTCAGCTGTGATTGTAGGGCCACAGTATATAAAGTGGGGAGAGGGAAATAGTTATAAAGAACATAAAGCAATTAATGTTCCTCAATTAACTAGAGAAGACTTAAAAGGGAAAAAATACTTAGCAGTGCATTTGTACCCAGATGATAGTGTTGAAATTACTCTATCAAATGATCTCCCAGATGCAACTGCAAAAGGTATGGAGTGGCGATCAAAATTAATTGATGAGTTAAATGCAAAAGAAAAAAAATAAGGTAGATTTATGATTAATGAATTGCAAAAAATAAAAAATAGCAATCAGGATGTTAGTAATCATGCACCTGAATCAAAACAGGATTGTGCTGATGTAGTGAATCTTTCTGTGTTTTTTGATGGTACAGGAAATAACTTAGAAAATGATGAAAAGATTGCTAAGTTAGCTAATCCTGCAAAATTGTGGCGTAATGCACAGTCCTATAGTAACTTTGAAATGCAGCGTATGAAGACGCTAACAAAGTTAAGTCATCCAATTTATATCTCAGGAGTGGGGACGCCATTTAATGGTGAAACTAGTAGTTGGGTTGACAAGCAAATTGCGAAGTCTCAGGATACTTTTCCTACTGGTGGGGCGACAGGAGTAGGTGGGGCTCGACGATTAGAATATGGTGAAGATCAAATTAGTAGTCATTTATCTACAGTCTTAAAACAAAAAATTGAAAAAGTTGAAGCGACACTAAAGCCACAGGTAGAACAACGTAAAATAGAAGCTACGGCTAAAATTGATGCTAACTTAAGTCAACATCGTTTAATTAAAAAAATTAATTTATCCATATTTGGTTTTTCTCGAGGAGCATCTTTAGCTCGAGTATTTTCAAATGAGATGATTTGGAATACAGAAACCAAGGATTTGAGTTTGAAATATGATTTAGCAGGCCAATCTGAGAAAACTCCATTAGATATTCAATTTTTAGGTCTCTTCGATACAGTCGCATCATTTGGATTGCCAGCAACCAATTTGCCGAATAAGCTTAGCTTTAGAGGGCGTGATATGGTGGTAGATCCAAGAGTAAAAAATTGTTTGCATTTAGTTGCGGGTAATGAATTAAGATTTTCTTTTCCAGTTGATTTGATTCGAAAAGATGGGAAGTTAGCGAATTCAAGAACATGGAAAGAAGTTGTATATCCAGGTATGCACTCAGACGTTGGGGGTGGCTATCAGCCTAACTCTCAACAATTAAGTAATAATTTTGCACGAGTTCCTTTAAAGCATATGTTGGAAAGTGCTGTTTCAGCGAACGTTAAAATTTTTGATTATTTAAATTTAGAAAAAGAACAGATTAGACTCTTTGAACAAGAGTTTAAAATTGAACAGAAAACTCAAAAGCTCTTTGATGTTGTAAAGCAACAAGTTGGTGCCACTACAGGGCATACAGAAACAGATATCCAGAATTATATGAAATTATACTATGGTGCTTATGGAACATTACATCGTAGAAGACAGAATTTTATAAAAGAAGCAAATATTGAGCAAGCTAATGCATCAAGATCTGTCAGTCAAATTGCCAGAGATGAAAGTTTTGGATTACCAACAGGACCAGCTGATATGGCTACTGAAGTAGAACGTGTTAAATGGACTAGAAACTATACTACATTTGATCAATCTAATATTCGGGGAATTAAAAACGTATTTAGAATTTTCTATCCAGCATTTAAACTCTATGAAATGCTAGTTGATATTGATGATTGGGAATTAGAAAGTTGGGAAAAAGATGTAAATCCGGAAATAGTAGATTTTTACTCAAACTATATACATGATTCAAAATACGGTTTTGTAGCGAATTTAGAGCCATTTAGTTATTTTAGACAGCGTACCGTATATGAGCCTAATCGTAGTTGGAAAGGTAGAAGAGTCGATAAAAAACTTCATCCGATACATGAACAAATCGCTACTGATAATTTAGAGCTTGAACTTAAGGAAGCATCAGAACAATTAAAATTTACTGATAATTTAAGAGGCAAATTAAATACAGAATGTTAGTAGAGTTAATCTAAATTCGGTTTGATTGAATTGTATTAAGTTTATGATCAACTTTTTCATTGGAACGATAATAAGTTCAATATTAATCTTTAGAAAAATGAAGAAATTTTTTATATGGATTTAAATAAACCCGCATAAGCGGGTTTATTTAATCTTAAGTCGAAATTACATATTCAGATACTAATTACATATTTGGATAGTTCGGACCACCGCCACCCTCAGGTACGACCCAAGTGATATTTTGCGTAGGGTCTTTGATGTCACAGGTTTTACAGTGTACACAGTTCGCTGCGTTAATTTGGAAACGCTTCGAACCATCATCATTTTCCATGATTTCATAAACACCAGCAGGGCAGTAACGCTGTGCAGGCTCATCCCATTTCGGTAAATTCACATTGACCGGAATAGACGGGTCAGTGAGTTTCAAATGAGCAGGTTGATTTTCTTCATGCACAGTATTTGAAACAAAAACTGAAGACAAACGATCAAAAGTCAGTTTATTGTCTGGCTTTGGATAGTTCGGTTTGAAATTAACGGCATCTACAGTTTTAATCGCACTGTGATCAGGAGTTAAATCGTGCAATGTAAATGGTACTTTGAAAACGTTTTGGTCGATGAAGTTAAAAGCACCACCCATCCACTGACCAAATTTGTGCATCGCAGGGCCAAAGTTACGAGAGTTATATAACTCTTCTTTCAGCCAGCTATTATTAAATTTATCAGTATAAGAGGTAAGCTCTTTTACGAAGAAATCTTCGCCTTCTAAAACGCGCGCAACAGCAAGATCACCGCCTTTTTCAGTCCCCGCAGCAATAGCTTCAAATACTGCTTCACCAGCCAGCATTCCTGATTTCATTGCAGTATGTGAACCTTTGATTTTTGCAAAGTTTAAGAAACCTGCATCATCACCAATCAAACAACCACCCGGGAAAGTTAGTTTAGGCAGTGAGTTGAAACCACCTTTAACAACTGCACGCGCACCATAAGAAATACGCTTACCACCTTCAAGGAATTGCTTGATTAGCGGATGTGTTTTCCAGCGTTGCATTTCCATAAATGGATACATGTGCGGGTTTTGATATGACAAGTCGACAATCATACCCAGCGTTACTTGGTTATTTTCAGCATGGTAGAGCCACCAACCGCCTGATGAACCTGTTTCATTTAAAGGCCAGCCAGCACCATGCATCACTGTTCCTGCTTTATGTTTCGCAGGATCAATTTCCCATAGTTCTTTAATCCCGATACCGTAGTGCTGTGGATCAGCATCTTGGTCTAGATTGAACTGAGAAATTAAACGTTTTCCTAAATGTCCACGGCAACCTTCAGCAAAAATTGTATATTTCGCATGAAGCTCATAACCTGGTGTGAAGTTATGCGTTGGTTCGCCATCTTTACCCACGCCCATATCACCAGTTTGAATACCTTTAACCGTGCCATCAGCATGATAAAGAATTTCAGAGGCAGCAAAACCTGGGAAAATTGAAACTTCAAGCTCTTCAGCTTTCGTTCCTAACCAGCGAACGACGTTACCTAATGAAATGACATAGTTGCCGTCATTGTGCATGGTTTTAGGTACCATCCAGTGCGGCGCTTCTTGAGATTTCGTGTCTGAAAGTAAGAAGAAGGTTTTATCTTCAGTCACAGGTACATTGAGCGGCGCACCTTCTTCTTTCCAATTTGGAAAGAGTTCATTGATTGCACGCGGTTCAAGTACAGCACCAGAAAGGATGTGCGCACCCACTTCAGAGCCTTTTTCGACGACACAAACAGATAAATCGTTTAGGTTATTTTCAATTGCAAGTTGACGAATTTTGATTGCAGCAGAAAGACCCGCAGGGCCTGCACCTACAATAACGACATCAAACTCCATCGATTCACGTTCGATGTGTTCCATAAAGGACTCCTCATACAGTTAAGGGTGGCAACCGAAATCCTGTGCGGTGCTGCCATGAGTGTTCTTAAGTCATAGGTACAATTTGATATCGTACCTTATATATATTTTGCGCTAGTATAGTTTTAATCCATGATCAAGCCAATTGGCAGAGTCGCTTTATTTTTCGTCAGCTAGGTATAAACTATGATAAAACAAAATGATTCTACATCATCGACGAATGATTCACTTATATCAGATGATAAAAACATAATGAATATCGCACAATACCTAAAAGATGCACAGTTAAGTCACAAAAGGTCAATACCACCTCTGGAACAATGGCAGCCTAAGCATTGTGGAACAATGGATCTGAAGGTAAAAGCCAATGGTGAATGGTGGCACGAAGGTCAATTAATCAAAAGACAAAGCCTACTCGATTTATTTTCAACAGTGCTTTGGAAGGAAAACGGAAAATTCTATTTAAAAACGCCAGTTGAACAGATCGAGATCGAAGTAGAAGATGAACCTCTATTGGTCAATCAAGTGGATCGATTTGAATTAGACGGTTTAACTTATATTCAAATGACAACCACCAATCAAGATGTTGTGATTATTGATCATGATCATCCGATTTTTATGCGTGAATATGCTGGTGAGTTAAGACCTTATGTACATATCAGATTTGGTATAAATGCTTTAATTCAACGTTCTACATTTTTCCATTTGGTCGAAATGGGCGAGTTGATCGAAAATGAACAATCTAAATCAATTCTGTTGTTAAAAAGTGGAAATTTTGACTTGCAATTAGGGACTTGAGGTTTAAGCTTTGCATATCTCATTTAACTCGTATCCGTAGCTGATGACTGCCATACTCCCGCTATCTCCTTTAATTGATCCTATGCCAAATGCATCTTTTGATGCGCCGATAGGTATTTTTGATTCAGGAATTGGCGGTCTGTCTGTTGCATTAGAAATTGCGCATTATTTACCTAATGAACGCATTATTTATTATGCCGATACAGCACATGTTCCTTATGGTCCACGAGACGATCAAAGTATTCGAGAGTTAACTGCGCAAGCGATAGAGTGGTTATATCGACAGGGGTGTAAAGCGGCTGTCGTCGCGTGTAATACGGCTTCAGCATTTAGCTTAGATTATTTAAGAGCGCATTATGGCGAACGGTTTCCAATCATTGGATTGGTGCCTGCATTAAAACCTGCGGTTCTTGGAACACAATCAAAGGTTGTTGCGGTGTTGGCAACACCCGCCACTTTTCGAGGTCAATTGCTGAAAGAGGTCATGCGTAATTTTGCTGATCCTATGGGCGTTAAAGTACTTCCAGTCACCAGTTTAGATTTGGTGCCTTTTGTTGAGGCAGGGCAAGGCGACAGTGAAGCGTGTAAAGCAGTTCTTAAACAGATATTAGAACCTGTTGTTGAGCAAAAAATCGATTTTCTGGTGCTTGGATGCACACATTATCCATTTTTAAAAGACACCATTAAATCATTGTATGGTGAAAACTTTAGTTTAATTGATTCGGGAATGGCTGTTGCGAGACAAACCTCGCGCATTTTAATTAAGCATCAATTGGCTGCAACCACTCAGCATAAGATGACTAAGCAAATAAAGTGTGTAGTGAGTGGGCAAAATGCCGATGATTTAAAGCCGATTATTTATCATTTGATTGGCTCTAAAGTTGAATGGTCTGTCGAAAATTTAGTTGAAAAATTATATTAATTAGTTCAGCATGGAGACGATTTTAGTATAAAAAACAACAGGGCATTAAAGACCGAATATCATATTCTGGGCTAGCTGGGCTGGGCAATATAACAATATAAAGGAAAGTTTAAATTATGCTCGATAAGCGTTACCAAGTTTTTATAACAACTTCTGGTAAAGAGATGCAGCCTGAAAGGCTGATTGCATCTCAAACGCTGATTGGCATGGGTTTTTTTTCGTGGGGATTAGAACAAAGAACCCCGATGAGTACCGCTTTTGCTCGACGACAAATTGATGATTGTGACTATGTGTTACTGTTATTGGGCAGCCAGTATGGTGAGCGCTCAGTTTCTGGTGTCAGTTATTTACACTTAGAATATATTTATGCAGTTACCAAGCAAAAACCGATTATTGTTTTTATGCACGATGATCCAGATTCCAGAGAAGACGGACTACAAGAAAATACGCCAGAACTCAAAAGTCGTTTTCACGAGTTTAGAAATCAACTCCAAAAAGAAGTCGAACAAGTCGTTACTTATCACTCTCTACGCGATTTAGAATTGGCAATACGGTCCTATTTACCGCAAATGTTAGAGCGTTATCCTGTCGCTGGCTGGGTTCGTCCGCACAGTATTCAAACGCTTCAAGATCAAATCGATCATTTAAAATCACAATTAACTCGGGCAAAAATGAGTCATGCTCAAACTGAGTCAGATCCCTTTTTAAGTTTACCGCGTGTGACGGTGAGTGATATTTTGTGTTTTAATTATCGCTTACACGTTTATCAAGACGGTAATTTTCAAGACTTGACTCTTACACGTGAAATGACTTGGTGTGAAGTGTTGAACGTTTTATCGCAAGAGTTTAAGCAAGCGACTCCAGAAGAATATTTTTCTAAGGTTTTGAATCATTATTTAAATCAAACAGGTTTGAAAGATGCTCAAAAGCAGATACCACGTGCTCATGCGGTATCTCGCTCACAAATTAATGTGCGTTCATTGCATATGATTAAACAACAGATGAGACACAATGATTGGATTGTTCCTGTTGGGCGTGATGATCGACAACGACTGTTATGGAAAGTGACAGATCAATTTTATCTGGCTATTAAATCTCAAGGACATCTTGAGGGGCATCTAAAACTCATTTAAATTGATGTAATTTTGATACAGTTCTTTCGAGATTCTGCTAAAGTATTTTTATATTTTAAACTTTATAAAGTGGAAATAATGTCTGGATCTAAACCGAAAATTATGGTCATTGTCGCAAACTTGGGTACGCCCGATGCACCAACGGTACAAGCTGTTCGGCAGTTCCTTAAACAATTTTTGTCAGATCAACGTGTTATCGAGATCCCTGCTTTTTTATGGAAAATTATTCTATATTGTTTTGTGCTGCCATTTCGACCTAAATATGTTTCGAAAGCTTATGCACAGGTATGGAATGAAGATTCTCCAATGCGAGAAATTTTATTTAAGCAAGTTGAACTTATAAAAGAAAAACTCGCTGATCATCATCATGATTTTGAATTAAAGATCGTTCCAGCTATGACTTATGGAAACCCAAGTATCCATAAAGTTTTGGAGGATTTGACGCATAATCCACAAGATCACGTTATTTTATTTCCACTTTTTCCTCAATATTCTGCAACCTCGACAGGACCTCTTTACGATGCAGTCTCGAAATGGGTGCTGAAGCAAAGAAACTTACCGGGCTTAACCGTATTACGTGATTATTATCAGCATCCAATGTATATCGAAGCGATTGCTCAGAGTGTGCTTAACTATCAAGCGAAACATGGAAAACCAGAAAAATTATTGATGTCTTTTCATGGTATTCCGCAACCTTATGCAGATAAAGGTGATCCCTATGCAGACCGTTGTCGTGAAACAGCTGCGCAGGTTGCAGCACGCTTAGGTTTAAATGCCAATGAATGGGCGATTAGTTTCCAATCTCGTTTTGGTAAGCAAGAATGGGTGAAACCTTATACCGATCAAACATTGATGGATTGGGGCAGCCAAGGCATTAAATCTGTTCAAGTTTTGAGTCCTGCGTTCTCTGCAGACTGTTTAGAAACACTTGAAGAGCTTGCAGTTGAAAATGAGGAAACATTTCAAAATGCAGGCGGTCAGGCTTATGCTTATATTCCTGCATTAAATACAGATGAATTACATATTCAACTACTCAGTCAATGCATTGAAGCGCAATTAAATGCTTTAAAGTTTAATCTATCCCATTCACAAGATTCTTAGGGTTGCCATATGCTTCAAGTTAAAATTGTTCCTGTTACAGCCTTTGCTCAAAACTGTTCCATTCTTTGGGATACAGAATCGAAAGAAGCCGTCTTAATTGATGCGGGTGGTGATGTGGAAAAATTGAAACAACAGGTAGCGGAATTAGGTTTAACCGTAAAAGCGTTGTGGCTTACTCACGGTCATCTCGATCATGCTGGTGCTGTAGGTGCATTGGTGAATGAATGGAATGTTCCAGTGATTGGTCCACACAAAGAAGATGCTTTTTGGCTGGATATGATTCAAGAGATATCTGCACGCTACGGTTTCCCAAAACCAGAGCCAGTTGTGGTCGACTCTTGGCTTGAGGGAGGCGAGGTGCTGACTCTAGGCGAGGAAAAGTTTGAAGTTCGTTTTGCACCAGGCCATACCCCAGGTCATGTGATGTTCTATAACGCAAATCACGGATTATTATGGACTGGGGATGTGTTATTCAAAGGTTCAATTGGCCGTACTGATTTTCCGCGCGGAAATCATCAGCAGCTCTTAGATTCGATTCAACGTGAATGTTTTAGTTTGCCAGATGAAACACAATTTATTTCTGGCCATGGACCGATCAGCACGATTGGATATGAAAAGAAGCATAATCCCTTTGTAGCAAGTAAAGCGGGCTAAGCTTTCTCTAAAGAGCTTCTTAACTTTGAGAAGCTCTTTAAACCCATTCGCAAATGAACCTTCACCGTTGTATTTTCAGTAACATACACACCAGACACAATAAGCCTGCAATAATAAGCAGGGTATAGTCTGCATGATAAAGTGCAAGCACAATAAAAACACAACTCAGTAAGGCCAATAGACCGATGAGTATTTGCATTAAAAGAGGAAATTTCATGAAGTATGACTTTGTTTTTTAATGGTCCATCTCACAGCAATATTCATCACCTAATAATTACATTTCATAAATCAATAGAATCAAGTCTTAAAAATTAGGATCTTCTGATTGTGGCGAGTCTTCGGTTGGAAGCGTGTATTGATCACTTGCCCAAGCCCCTAAATCAATCATTTTACAACGCTCAGAACAGAAAGGTTTAAATTCATTTTCAGCCCATTTACTGGGATTTCCACAACGTGGACAGGGAAATGTACGTTGCATTTTCAGCTCCAAGATTAGAATCTTATCATACGAACAAAATAGGCAAAGTCATCTAGAGTTGTTAGACTTATGCCGATTTCCTTAGTTTGATCTGATTATGCCGATTCGTCAATTTCAAGCACAGCGTATGCATGCACCTCGTGATTTCCAAAAGATCGTTAATGAACCGATCTGTGTTGAAATTGGAGCTGGAAAAGGTAAACATGCCCTGCTTTTTACGACTCAACAACCAGAACAAAAGTTATATGCAATAGAACGCACCCGTGAAAAGTTTTTGGCAATGCAAAAACAACATCAAATAGAAGCTCAGCAAAATCTTTCTCCTATTCATGCGGATGCAATACCTTGGGTGGTTCACGCTTTATTTCCAAAACAAGTGCAACATTTTTTTATCTTATACCCTAATCCTGAGCCGCATAACCCCGCTCAACGATGGTTAAATATGCCATTTTTTGAATTTCTGATTTCAAGATTGGCCGACAACGGAACAGTGACTTTGGCGAGCAATATCCCATCTTATATTGATGAGGCAGAACAACAGTTATTGAATGTTTGGAAATTACCTTTTGAGAAGCAGGTGATTCAAAGTGACTCTGCTCGAACCCATTTTGAAGTGAAATATTTAGAACGTGGTGAATTGTGTCAACAATTAGTCATCACTAAGCCTGAACATTATCCGACACGTTTTGATCAGTTTTTACCCTTGGAAGGACAAAATCAAAATTTAGTGGCAGAAATTAAGATTCAAGATGGAAATGCAGAATAAAGCCATGAAAAAGGTCGCAATTATTGGTGCGGGACCTGCAGGCTTAATGGCTGCGGAAGTATTGAGTTCGCAAAATATCGAAGTCCATGTTTACGAACAAAAGCCCACTGCTGCGCGCAAGTTTCTTATGGCTGGAAAGACAGGACTGAATATCTCGCATGCTGAACCATTTGATCATTTTATTCAACGTTATGATCAGAATGAATGGTTAAAGCTATGGGTTCAGCAGTGGGATGCTGTTTGGATTCAAAACTGGATGAAAAATCTAGGCATTGAGTCCTATATTGGTTCTTCTGGTCGGGTTTTTCCAGTGGAGATGAAGGCTGCTCCCTTATTGCGTGCTTGGCTAAAAAGATTGGCTGCGGATCGAGTTCAATTTCATTATCGTCATCAAGTGGTGTCTTTAAAGTCGAGTCAATTAGTCGTAAAAGATTTAACCAGTAATGAGAGTCAACAGCTGCATTTTGATGCCATTATTTTGGCGTGTGGCGCTGTTTCTTGGTCTCAATTGGGCAGTGATGGCGCATGGAGAGATTGGGTTGATAGTTCTGAGTTAGAGCCATTTCAAGCCAGTAACGCGGGGGTAGAGCGAGTTTGGTCTCAATTTATGCAACCTGTTTTTGGCACGCCTTTAAAACGTGTGGAAGCATGGGTTGAGGGGCAGTCAAAATCTTCAGGTGATATAGTCATTACCCATTATGGCTTAGAAAGTGGTTTAATTTATAAGCAAGGTCGTGCGTTGAGACAAAGACTCAAAGAGCAAGGCACGATGCAACTTCATTTAGATTTATTACCCGATGTCACTATAGCGCAATTGGCTGAAAAATTAGCACCGACTAAAAAGCAAAGTGTGAGTAATATTTGGCGTAAAGCTGGTTTAGACACAGCTAAAGCAAATTTAGTTAGGGAAGTCGTCGATAAATCAGTATGGAATGATCCGCTGGTTTTGGCACAAAAAATCAAAAATTTAAGTATTGATTTAGCGGGTTTTCGTCCAATTGAGGAAGCGATCAGTTGTTCTGGTGGTATAAAGCGTGAGGCATTAACTTCATCATTAGCTTTAAAGTCAAATCCTTATGTATTTTGCTGTGGTGAGATGTTGGATTGGGACGCGCCAACAGGAGGATATCTACTGACGGCTTGTTTTGCGACAGGGCGTGCTGCGGGTGAGGGCGTCATTCAATTTTTATCGCAATAAACGCTACCGATTTGTCATTTATGATCAAAATCTATGTGTTAGGCTAAGTTAAATTCTTGAGAAAAGAAGCTGACCATGAGCAAGCAAAATAAATATACAGGTAGTTGTTTATGCGGTGGTATTCGCTATGAAATTCATGGTGAGATTGGAGAAATTTTACAGTGTCACTGTCAGAGGTGTCGTAAGGCCAACGGCACTGCTTTTGCTACCAACGCTGGAGTGCGAATCAAAGATTTTAAACTGATTCAAGGTGGCAATTTACTCAAAAAATACCCATCCTCAGAAACAACTCAGCGATGTTTTTGCAGTGAATGTGGATCACCGCTGTTCAGTATTAAAACCACGACACCAGAATTTTATAGATTACGCATAGGTACATTAGATACAGTGATTCAGCATCGCCCATCAAAACATATTTTTGTATTGGACAAAGCAGAGTGGGAAACGATTTGTGATGGATTGCCACAACACGATCAATGGCCATAATTTGAATGCGTGTGGATTAACGTGAATGAAATTTATCTAAAGTGAATAAAAAAGGAAACTTGAAGCTCCCTTTTTTAGCATTCAAATTTATTTAGCGCTTAATGCATTACCATCAAACTGAATACCATTCCAACCATTGAGCATGAATTGACGAATATTCTGATGATCTGAACCTTCAGGGGTATTCAGTACAGATGCATAATGTTCTGCGAATAAAGCTAAAGTATCCGCTGGATTTAAGCCATTGATTTGAGCGAAAGAAAATACTTTCGCACTGCCTTGATTTTCAGTCGCAGCATTGGTTTGAAGGCCATTTTTAAATGCGGTTGGTATATGATTAAAATGAGCATCAATATGAGCAATAACATCTGAAAACTGAGCTTCACCTGACTGTAATTGTGCTAATAAAGCTTGTGCCATGAGAAATTTCCTTTCGTTTAAATTGGCATCATATTAACTAAAAAATTATTATATCTAAATCCCAAATGACTGATTCTCAGATTTCTTTAAAAAATTGATCGATAGACAAAATATTGGACTAGTACAACAGTATAAAAAACATTTAAAGTGATGGGTGATTTCTAAAAGTTCTTAGCATTGATGAATATATTTTTTGTTGCTTGTGGTGGTGCGATCGGAGCGTGTTTACGTTATGGGGTAGGCCTTTGGCTGTCTAAACCACAATTATTATTTCCATGGGCGACATGGTCAGTCAATGTACTTGGCTGTTTGTTGGCTGGGATTTTCTTTGCGTTTACATTGAAATACCCCGTTCTGCAACAAGAGACACGCCTTTTTATTATGGTTGGCGTATTGGGCGGTTTTACTACATTTTCAAGTTTTGGTTTGGAAACCTTTCAATTGCTTCGCAATGAACAAATCATCATCGCGCTTGTTTATGCGCTTTCTAGCTTGATTGTAGGTGTGATATTTTTAGCGATTGGCTTTTACATTTTTCAATATCTTCTAAATGTAAAATGAAAAAAAAGAAGCTTAAGCTGGAGTAAAGTGCTTAAGCTTCGACACAAAAATATATCTAAAAAAATCAATGAAAGATAAATGTTCCTAATGTTCTTAACGTTTGAAACGTGCAAAACGTTTATTAAAGCTCGCAACTCGACCTTCATTACTGGCTTGGCGCACTTCACCAGTATAAAACGGATGTGAGGCACTTGAAATATCTAAAGTAACGTAAGGGTATGTTTTACCTTGGTATTCACGAGTTTGTGTGGGTTGCATTGTGCTGCCGATCACAAAGTAGGTATCTGCATTGGTGTCGTGAAAAAGGACGTCTTGATAAAATGGATGAATGTTAGAACGCATCGTAATACTGCTCACACTAAATGATATGTTATAATATAACATAACGAATAACAAGCAGTATATTTTTTTTAATCATTCAATCTAAATTTTAATCTGTCTAATAAATTTGAGATGTTCAGTGAATTTGATATGTTAATTAACAGGTGGCACAAGTTCTTCAAAAAGATCGATTAAATTGTCATTCACTTTTAAATGAATCAAATTCCAGTAATGTCCTGAAATTGTACGATTAACCATTAATGTATCGGGTGAAGGCTTGAATGTGTCCCAATATTTTAAGGATTTTTTCACCAGAAGAACGCCATCGTGATGTGCTGAATTCTCTGCAAAATCATACTGTTTGGTAAGAGGGCGCAGTAAAACGTCTAACCAGGAGATGTAAAGTTCTTTAGGGAATTTCTCTTTTTCTGCCAGTGCATCGAGTTCAATGAGATAAGTTTCTATCGTCTCAATATCATGATTTCGGCCAGCTTGAACCAGTTTTTTAAAGCGATCAACAAGGTTGGTCGATAATGTTTTAACCCCACCAAAATCATAAATGATGACACTACCATCTTCTTTAAAAGCAAAGTTTCCTGGGTGAGGATCACAATGGAAGCGTTTTAAATAAAACATTTCTTGACCTAAAGCACGAATAAGGCGGCGTCCAATTTCATTGCGAACATTTAAATCCCAAGTACTTGCAGTTTCAATACTTTCACCTTTTTCCAAACTTAACGTCAGTACACGACGACTTGAATACTCAGAAAACACTTGAGGAATAATGATTTTAGGATCGAGCGAAGCATGGAAGGTACGAAATACTTGTAAGTTTTGTGCTTCAATTTCGTAGTTTAATTCTTCATGTAAACTGTCTTGGATTTCTTTAAATATACGATCTTGCAGTTTTTTATCGATCTTTAATACGCCCATCAAGCGCAAGGCCAAACGAACTTGTTTTAAGTCACTTTCACAGGCTTGATCGACACCAGGATATTGAACTTTAACGACAACTTCTTGCCCATTGTTTAAAATCGCTTTGTGAACCTGTCCGATAGAGGCAGCAGCAAAAGGTTGTTCTTCAAAATGCTTGAATGTCTGATTAAGCGGTTTTCCTAATTCTACTTCCACTTGTTTTTTGATCTCATGAAAGGGCATAGGTGGTGCTTGGCGCTGTAGTTTTGCGATCGCCTTTGCAACTTCAGGAGGGAAAATATCTTTATATTGTGAGGCAATCTGACCAACCTTCATGACAGCACCTTTCATTTCTCCCAAGGTGTCTGCAATCTGTAGTCCAATGTCTTGAAAAAGTTTAGTTCGAGCTTCATTTTTTTGATCATCATCCGCATTAAAATTACGAATGGAATTTGATACTGTTTTAGTCGCAATGCTTGCAGTCATACCTGCGAGCTTCATAAAACGACGGCCGGGAGAGCTCGCACTTTTTGACATTCAGAAAAATCCTCAAATCTTTTATATTTCTAAATTTATCATAGGCGACTCTACTCGGAATGCCTACTTTAAATTGTTAAGTGTTTGTTGCAACAATGAAGACACAAAGCAACAATCAAAAAAAGCCATGTATTTTTAATATACATGGCTTAGATGACGACTGAATTGATGACGACACAATAGATAACAATTCAATAGATGACGATTCAATAGATGGTGAAGTTAAGATTGTTCTCCTAAACTAAACTTTTTGTCTAACTTACGATTATTGTTATAAAGGCGCATAAGTAATAACACGCAAGCAATGCTCAAACCGATAATCAGTCCGATCCACACACCTGGCGCACCTATATCTGTATAGCGAGCGAGATATAAGCCGATTGGGAAGGCAATGAGCCAATATGCAATCATCGTAATCCACATTGGACCTTTGGTATCTTGCATACCACGTAAACAACCTGCGGCACTGATTTGCCATGAATCCATAAGTTGATATCCCATGGCGAATAGGAGCAAATAAATGGCAACTTGGGAAACACCTAAATCGGTGGTGTAAATCGAGACAATTTCAGGACGGAAAAACCAAATGAGTGCCATTGTCGCAAAAGCTAAAACGGTTCCTGTGATTAAACCAATCAGTTGTACACGTCGCATGGCTGCTATATTTTTTTGACCATAATACAAACCAATTCGAATAGTGAGTGCAATCGCTAGTGACATCGGAATCATAAACAATTGTGAGGTGACAGACATCGCAATTTGGTGTGCAGCGACTGTGGTTTCACCCAAGGGGCTGATGACGATCGCGGCGGTACTGAAAATACTCACTTCGAAAAAAATAGCCAAACCAATGGGTAAGCCTAACGCTAAAATACGTTTGATCCAGTAGCGATCTAATGCTTCCCACTTCGTAAAAATCTGCGTTTTTTGATAAGACTTACTTTTGAAAATATAGGTGGCTAAAGTGAACAGCATGATCCATTGTAAAATTGCAGTGGCAAAACCACATCCCGCACTGCCAAGCGCAGGGATTGGACCCCAGCCATACATGAACAGGAAATTTAGTGGAACCAATGCAACAAGAGACAATAAGCTAATAACAGTTACAGGTCTTGGATGTCCTAATGCCTCGGAATAACCACGCAAAGCCGCATACATGGTAACTGCAGGCATACCAAAACCAATCGCATGTAAAAACAAACTGGCTTTAGGGATTAACGTTTCAGGCACACCCAAATAAGGCAATAAAGGCGGCATTAGCTGTAAAATAATGCCTGCGATGATGCCTAAAATTAATGCAATCCATAAAGATTGGCGAGCAATCGTGGCAATTTTCTCAGGGGTTCTCGCACCATTTGCTTCAGCGACCAAAGGCGTAGTCGCAATCATAATGCCACTGAAAAGTAACATGATGGGAATCCATAAGCCCACACCCACAGCGATTGCTGCTAAATCAGTGGCGGATAAATGCCCCGCCATGATGGTGTCGACTAGGCCCAATCCAGCTTGAGAAAATTGTGTGATCAAAATCGGGATCATTAATTGAAAAAGATGTTTAAGTTCAAAGCGGGTACTTACGATTGTCGACACAAAAAATACTCATATAACAGAGAGAACGTTTTCATTAATGTTGTTTTTCATTAACGTTGTAAGGTCAGAATAACCCCAATCATAATGGTGATTGAACCCAAAAAGCGTTGCCAATTAATCGCCGTTTTTTCAGTGCCAAGTATGCCAAAATGATCCACCAGCATCGACATCACAATCTGTCCAAAAATGATTAAACCCGATAGGGTTAGGAAACTTAATTTGGGTGCAGCATAAATACTCATACTAATGGCATACACACCCAGACAACCGCCTAACCACAAATACCAAGGAATTTGAGATAATAATTGGAAGCTTGGTTTAGGTGGAGATTGAAAATAAACCAAAAAAGCCAACAGAATTGTACCAATTAAAAACGATAAAAAGGCAGCTTGAATTGGACTGTGTAAATATTCCCTCAGTTGGGTGTTAATGACCGTTTGAAAAGTCATGGCGACACCAATCGCAAAAGCAAGCGGAATAAAGACGTATAATTGGCTCGATATTTTCATCATTTATATGACCTTCTTATAGATTTATTTTGAGTCTAAAGCAAAATCAGTACAAGTATGCGGTGTTGTGATGTAGACATGTTAAAATAGTTTTTTGCCTGTTTGAGCTTGTTCCTTGGCTGATTTAAATCCTGTATCTGTTCCGCTCTCTCTATATATACACATGCCATGGTGTGTGCGTAAGTGTCCATATTGCGACTTCAATTCACATGCAGTGCCAAATGGTGAATTAAGTTTGGATTTAGAGCAGGAATATTTAACTGCTTTGGTTGAAGACTTTAAGACTCAAGTGGATTTTGCACAAGGGCGTCAGATTCACAGTGTTTTTATTGGTGGGGGAACGCCTTCACTTATTTCAGCGCAGGGTTATGTCTGGTTGTTTGACCAACTGAAGCAGATTCTTCCGTTTGAAGATGATTGTGAAATTACTTTAGAGGCAAATCCAGGTACGGTAGAACATGATCCATTTGCTGCTTATCTAGATGCAGGCATTAACCGTTTATCCATCGGTGTACAAAGTTTTAACGCAGAACATTTAAAAAAATTAGGTCGTATCCATAGCCATGATGACGCAACTTCAGCGATTCATTTAGCGACTGAGGCAGGCTTCAAACGTATTAATGTTGATTTGATGCATGGACTTCCTGAGCAGACTTTAGAGCAAGCGCTTTTTGATTTGAAAATGGCGGTGGAAAATGGAGCGACTCATGTCTCTTGGTATCAATTAACCATCGAACCGAATACTGTATTTTTTCGGACGCAGCCCGTTTTACCCATGGATGAAGTCTTAGAAGATATTCAAGAACAGGGTGAAAAGTATTTAAAAGCCAATGGCTTTATCAATTACGAAGTATCTGCATGGCGTAAAGAATTACCATCGGCTCATAATTTAAATTATTGGCAGTTTGGTGATTATTTAGCGATTGGGGCGGGTGCACACGGTAAAGTGACGCAACCTGATGGCGTTTACCGCTTCCAGAAAACACGCTTACCTAAAGATTATTTAGCCAAAGTGCCAGCAGATCATCTTCAGTTTAAAAAGATTGAAGCGGATGAAATGCCGTTCGAATTTATGATGAATGCTTTGCGTTTAAATGATGGTGTAGATGCACAGTTTTATTTAACACGTACAGGCTGTGACCTATATGAACTTGATGAAGTCTTGACATCATTACGTCAACGAAAACTTTTAGTAGCAGATGAGTCAAGATTGGCCTGCACTGAGCAGGGGCATGTATTTCTAAACTCAGTTTTGGAAGAGTTTTTATAAATTTAGACTTGTTCTTTGCTGCATTGGAAATTTGTAAGGTGATAAGCCATAAGAACTCATTATTCAAGCTTGTTTATCGATGGTCTTGTTTATGAACGAGTCATTTATTGAAACAATCATTTGATGAAAGAGTACTCATGAACGACTTTACATATTCGTACTGTATAAGATGAGTACCATTGCTCTCTACCCCGATTTCTCGCGATGGTATGATCGATTTGAGCTTTCCAATTTTTGATTGATTCTAGAGATGTCCAGTAAGAAACCGTTATACCGATATCTTCTCGAGCTGAATCTACGCTTAAAAAACCAGCTTGCTTTTGAGCGAGTTCCATCATTGCAGCGGCCATTAATTCATAACCAGGATCGCCATTAGTTCGAACAGATGAAAAGATTACAGCATAGTAGGATTCATCGTCATTATTGTTTATATGCATCGACTTAACTCCTTATCGAAAAATATCGGTAAAGCATCCAATATTATCTACCATCTTAGGGAATTATTCTAAGCGAATAAAAAGACCGCCTCAGCGCTCTTTAATCTAAAACTTAGTCATTAGTACTTAGTAATCAAAACTAAAATGCTCAGTATCTAAAGAAGAATATTGAGAGAAAAATTAAATAGCAAAGATTAAGTAAAATAAACAGTGCTAAATATTAGCTTTGTGTTGTAAATGTAAAAGAGGATAGGCTTTTCCTTGTCCATCTAGTTCAGATCTTGAAATAACTTTAAATCCAAGCTTTTGATAGAAACCAATAGCTTGTGAATTTTGCTCATTAACATCCACTTTTTGAATATTGAGTTCTTTAATAGCAAACTGAGTGAGGACTTTACCAATCCCTTGACTTCTAAAGTCGGGTTCAATGAATAACATTTCAATATTATCAGGGCTTGTACCAATAAAACCGACAATTTTTCCGTCTTTTACATATTTGTGTAGTAATACATGCTGAAAATATTCATTTAAAATTAATGGTTTTAGTTCATTAATTTCAGCTTCAGGGAGGAAGTCATGCGTTGCTCTGACAGCGCGTTCCCATATTTCAATTAAAACAAGGAAATCTTCTTTACTGGCAATCTGTAACATAGGTCATCCAATCTTATCTATTTCAGTTGAATAAAAAAGACCGCCTTAGCGGTCTTTAATCTAAAACTTAGTCATTAGTACTTAGTAATCAAAACTAAAATGCTCAGCATCTAAAGACATTAACGTTTTCGCTGGATTAACCATTGATTCTGCATGCCCTTGAGTACGAGGCAAGATACGTTCAAAGTAGAAATCTGCTAATTTAATTTTAGCTTTATAGAATTCAACTGTTTCTGCACCATCACCTGAAGCTAATTTTGCAGAGGCAACAGCCGCTTGTTGTGCCCAATAATACGCCATCATCACGTA
>JAHLFF010000237.1 GCA_018883945.1 Candidatus Acinetobacter avistercoris | reverse complement strand
AGCTTCCTTACGAAACAATGCTTCTTCTCAGAGCGTGAATTGCCATACCGTGGTCAGCTTATCCCTCTCGCAGCAATTATGACAAAGTTAGCTGAAAGAAAGATGAATTGGCGTGAACCTAAAATTCTACAAAAGTTAGAACAATGGTTCTGGTGTGGTGTCTTAGGTGAGCTCTATGGTGGTGCTGCTGAAACTAGAACTGCCAATGACTTAGAAGATTTCATCGCTTGGGTCGAGAATGATGAAACCATTATCAGAACGATTTTTGATGCCTCATTCCAACCTGAACGCCTTGAAACTTTAAGATCTCGTCAAAGTGCTGCTTATAAAGGTATCAATACTTTAGTACTCCGTGAAGGTGCAAAAGACTTCTTTTGGAATGAAACCATTCAGCAACTTGATTTAGATGGCAAACCTTTAGATATCCACCATATTTTCCCTCAACAATGGTGTAAGGAAAAAGAAATAAAACCAGCAGTATATGATTCGATTATTAACAAAACCCCTCTATCAGCCTCCACAAATAGAGCGATTGGAGGTAAAGCACCATCTATTTATTTAAGTCGATTACAGAATTTTAATACGACTCAATACTCTGATGAGCAAATGGATTCAATTCTAGAAGGTCATCTCATACCAACCGATGAGATCCGTAAAGATGATTTTGAATCATTTATGAGATTACGAGCTGATAACCTTATTAGTCTCATATATCAAACTATGGGTAAAACCTTAAGATCTAACCAATTTATTAACCAATACACACAAGCTAATGCAGAGGCAACTTCATGAATGCATCATCTATAGTTTCAAAAGTATGGAGCTTTTGTACCACCCTTCGTGATGATGGTGTTGGTTATGGAGATTACCTCGAACAGATTACGTATCTCATCTTCTTAAAAATGGCTGATGAGTATTCCAAACCACCTTATCGTCGTAATGTTGGCATTCCTGAAAAATATAAATGGGATACGCTTTTAAATACAAAAGGTGCCGAGCTAGAGCTTCATTACATTAGCCTTTTACGAGATCTTGCCAAGGAAAAAGGCATGTTGGGTCAAATCTTTACAAAGGCCCAAAATAAAATCCAAGACCCTGCAAAATTATCACGTCTTATTGAAATGATTGATAGCACTCAATGGGTCACTTTAAATACGGATGTTAAAGGTGATATTTACGAAGGTCTTTTAGAAAAAAATGCCGAAGATACGAAATCTGGTGCAGGTCAGTACTTCACCCCACGTTCTTTAATTAAAACAATTGTTGAATGTGTGCGTCCAGAACCGAATAAGACAATTTCCGATCCAGCTTGTGGTACTGGTGGATTCTTCCTCTCAGCGTATGAGTTTTTAACAAAAAATCCTGATGCCCCTTTAGATAAAGATGCAAAAGCATTTTTAAAGAATAGTACCTTCCATGGTAATGAGATTGTCGCAAATACTCGTCGCATGTGCCTGATGAATATGTTTCTGCACAACATTGGTGAAATTGACAAAGATAGTCTTATTTCACCAAATGATGCGTTGATTGCACCTAGTCCAATTACTGTGGACTATGTATTGGCAAACCCTCCATTTGGTAAGAAAAGCTCAATGAGCTTTACCAATGAAGATGGCGAACAGGAAAAAGAAGATTTAACGTATAACCGTCAGGACTTTTGGGCAACCACATCAAACAAACAACTTAACTTCCTACAGCATATTTGTTCGATGTTAAAAACAACTGGACAGGCTGCTGTTGTTGTTCCAGATAATGTTTTGTTTGAAGGTGGAGCTGGTGAAACGATCCGTAAAGAGTTAATGTCCAAAACTGAATTACACACTATTCTTCGTTTACCTACAGGTATCTTTTATGCTAATGGCGTAAAAGCAAATGTACTTTTCTTTGATAACAAACCTGCTAGTAAAGATCCATGGACTAAAGAAGTTTGGTACTACGATTACAGAACGAATGTACACCACACCTTAAAGAAAAAACCAATGCGCTTTGAAGATCTACAAGACTTCATCAAATGCTATAACCCTTTAAATCGTTTTGAGCGTTCTGAAACTTGGCACGCTGAGAACAATCCTGAGGGTCGTTGGAAAAAGTTTAGCTATGCTGAATTAGTCAAACGAGATAAAACGAGTCTTGATGTATTCTGGCTTAAAGACAAAAGTCTGACAGATTTAGATAATCTACCTGATCCAGACATTCTAGCTAATGAAATTATCGAAAATATCGAGTCAGCTTTAGAAAATTTCCGTAGCGTTCTAACGAAACTAGAAAACTAATAAAAAAGGCTCCCTAGATGGGAGCCCTTTTCATCATGCTGCTTTTGAAGCCCAATGCTTAATTTTATCTAACAGTATTAACTCAGATGTTTCACATTCTATTTTGATGCCTTGTTGCTGTTGCTTTCGATTTAGACTCTCGATTAGGCTATCTATTTTCTCTGCTTTATCACTATCTAACTTATCTAACTCATCATCTGTTGGACTTAAAATAAAAAAAGTCGGTTCTCTATTATTTAAGATTGCCGCTGTTTTCAAGTCATTAACATTCATTAAATAGTTACTGCTTATTCTATCTAAATTAGGCGTTACTGCTGAAACAATTCCACCATAACCTTTAGTTCCTTGTAATGGAACTAAAAGGCTATCATTATTAAAAGCGATATATTTTTGATTAGGGATGACCCCTGATAGTAAAGGGTCTCCCTTTACTTTATCTTTGAATTTTTTAGTAATTCTGTTAATAAGTGCATCACTTTGCACTGTCTTAAATTCTGATCTTACTGTTTTCCTACTACATTCTCTAGCAAGAGTAATAACACGATTATAAAGTCGATCAAGAATTTCTTCTTCTGAATTACCCTTTGCTACACCCTTATCAATCCATTTAATTTGTTCAGAAAAATTTCTACAATTGTTTGCTAAAGCTGGTAATGAAAGTTCAATGACGTCTTGAACATGTTGAATCACAGAACTATCAAAAAGGCATGATAACCTCTCGAACTGGTCCAACATTTTAAAGTTTATAGTCCCATCAATATTAAGTGCCACACCAATATTTAAAAGTTCTTCAGTAGCAAGATCAGGATTCCACTGAATTAAAGACCATTCACCACGTACGATTTTAGAATTTTGTGTTTTAACTAAATGTAGTTTACTCATGGTGCTACAGCTCCCAAACTACTATTGAAATAAGAGGATAACCCATTAAACCTTGCAACACTTCCTTGCAGTCGATCTTTAAAGTATTGCACTAAAATAGCAATAACCACTTTTGTAGTTGGTACGTTTGGAATTAAACTATTAAAGACCTCTTCAATATCACTCGATATCTCATCAAAACATGGCTCATCAAATGCTCTTAGATTATTATTTGATGCATCAATAATAGGTTTCCATGCAATTGTAGATGGATTTCCGCCATGCTGATTTATAAAGAACTCTTCCAACCAATTAGTAAAGTTATGAGCATTTACTAAACCACAGTTTACCCAATCTACTCCACCAAAGATTAAACCATGATCAATAATAGCTAAACTATTTTTATTTAAGAAAATGATATTACCTGGATTTCTATCACAATTACCTATGCAATCATCAAATGTAATTAATTTTTCGAAATCATCCCACTCTGTTAAAGCATCAAAATACTTTGCAAATTCATCAACTGTACCACTACTGAAAGGTGGCGAGAAATATAGCTTTTTCATATTACTGCTGCCAATACTTCTACAAGCCCAAGCATAATAAAACCCATATTGATGAGCAAATGTATCCGCTGGATCTGCAGGAATATCATCCACAGATATTTTTATAAGAGCTACTCTTGGAGATTGCTTCAAAGATGCTTTATTAGCCATCAAGTACCCAAAACTTTCGTTTATGATTTCTCGATCTCGACTTACAAATGGGAAAATCTTAATAAAAGTATCAACTTCCTCCCCATCAGGCCAACACACTGTAGCCAATCTAGTACTTGCCGAACACCCTCCACTAGTACTACTTACTAGTCTAAGTGTTTCTAGGTATCCCTCTTCTTCAATTATTTCGATAGTCATATTTATAAAATGCAAGAAATATATTTATTTTATTACTTTATCAAAAAAAGAATAGATCGGCTCTAAATAATCTTAAAAATCTACGACTAACAATGAAAATATTTTCGTTCCTCTACGCAATTAAATAAGAATTTATTCCCAAAAAATATAGCCATTATCTTGGGCCTGTGCATAAGCCCACTCCGCCACCTTATGCGACCGCTCTTTATCCGTCAAAAAGCCCAGCACCGATATTCGATCTACAATGATCAAATCCTGTTCTTCATTCCGCTCCTGCCACTTATGCAAAAACTCATCTGATGCAAGTAAATTACTTTTCTTAGAATTACAGCTTGAATCTGCCAATACAAAATTATGACCTGTATCTGAGGGATACATAGACCATGGAATGAAATGATCGACTGCATAACTGCCTTTTTTCATTGGTTTATTGCAGTAGAAGCATTTACATTCTTGTAGTTCTACCAAGATATTTGCCACTGCATTCAACTGGTTCCTATTCGGCTCAAACATAAATTGTTCAAGGTTGGGTAACTGATTCAAAATTGGCGCATTGCTACTGTTCTTACGGATATAGTCAATCCAGCGTTTCTGACAAAGCTCTTCAATGATCTCACTGAATTGCCTTAAACAGAACATAACTTGAGGAATAAGTATAAGTTGCTTTCTACATTGATCAAGTAGGTATAAAAACTCAAAATTTTGACCATTCATATTTTGCAGGTAACGGACTGGCATGTCTTTTACCGTGCGTGCCACATCTTTCACTAGCTTCAACCATACCAATGAATCTTGCCTTAATAGTCCAAGAGATAAATAGCTCTGCCGAAGCTCAATAATTCGATTTACAATCGCTGCTTGCTTACCATTATTCTGATTTAAGATCAGTTGTCCTTGATCATTAAAGGTATACGGCACTGCTTGCTTCCAATACAACTCGATAAACTTTTCAGCAATCTCTGTATACTCAAGTGATAGACTTTTGCCTGAGTCTTCACCTTTTTCAATAGCCAATCGGCTAAGACTAATCAAGAGAGCGAATTTATAGGTACTACTAAAACTCCCTGATTGTAAAATCAGCTGAATATTTTTAAGGAACTTAAGCTGCTCCTGCGCTGTAGGAATAAAATTAGGCATATTTTTTCCAAAGCAAATTGAGCCATTTTTCTTGTCTATCAGGTCGCTGATCTACCGTGATCCACTGCTTAATTTGTTGAACATGATCAAACTGGCCTCGCAAAGCCCCTGCTTGTTCTTCATTTAAATCGGTAAATGCTCGACCGTCCTTTTCTCGATCACTATCGCCATACTTAAATGACATATATAGCACACCATTTGGTTTTAAGGCTGTTATCAACAGTCCAATGACCTTAGCTAAGCGATCACGCTCACAATGCAATAATGATGCACATGCCCACACGCCATCATAAACTTCATGCTCATCAATCTCATAAAAGCTCTGCAACTTCACTTGAATACCGGTAAGTAAGGTTGCTCTTTCTACAAGCTCTTCTGAGTAATCTATTGCATCGACTTTATAGCCTTTATTTTCAAAAGCTAAAGTGTCACGCCCAGCCCCACAGCCAACATCAAGGATATACGCTCTCTCAGGCAACTCAGCTAAAAATGGCTGATATAGGCTTTCCATATCAACTTCAAACGTTGAAGCTGTAAATTCTTCTGCATATTTATTGTAGTAGTCTATTGTTTTCATTACGGACACTTAGGCTAAAAGACATTTTCAGTCTACAAGAAAACAAAAAAATAAGGGAGCTAAGAGCATCCCTTATTCCCGACTCGCCAACTTACTTTCAATCCATTGGTGGATCTCATAAGCTGACCAGCCGATACGATTTTGAGTGATTTTTACTTTTTTCGGAAAAGTAGGATCATAATAAGGTGAGTTCTCATCCATCATTTCATAGATAGTGGAACGTCCCACACCAACAAAATTTACGACTTGTTTGATGCTAATAAATTGGTTCATCTGAAAAGTCTGACCTAC
>JAHLFF010000236.1 GCA_018883945.1 Candidatus Acinetobacter avistercoris | reverse complement strand
GTCTATAGATTATTAATAAGCGTCATTAATACTTCAAGCTATAACTCAATCCATAGGTTCTGCCTTGCGCTGCTAAACTAGAAATAGCGCCATATACAGGTGCGACAGATTGACTATAAACCGACTTGTAGTCTGTATTCCATACATTGTAGACCCCAAATCCAACATGGCCTGGACCTGCTTTTGCATTGGCAATGACATCCATCGTCGCAAAGCCTTTTATTTCCGCAGGTGGTTTAACTTTTAGAGCATTTTCAACAGTCGTATTGAATGAATTACCATCTTTAAAAGCTTCATCAGTGCCGGCTACAGCAAGTGCTTGTACACGTAAACTCATATCGTTATCAAATTGCCATTCAGAGAATACGGTTCCTTTTAATGGTGCAACACGTGTTGCATCTAATTCCTGCCATTTACCATTTGTATTTTTAAATTGGCCTCTGGTATATGCAGCCGTTGCTCCAACTTTCCACATATTAGAAATAGGATACTGAGCATTTACCTCTAAACCATAGATACGTTCATCTGTATCAATAATTTCTATATTGTAATTTGGCGCACCTCTAAATTTCACAGATTTATCTGAATCATTGTAGAACGTACTCACGCCTAAATTTGCACCACTTTCACTTTGTAACCGCCATCCTAATTCATAGTTATTCACTTTGATTGGCTCAATATTATTACTGGTTACTACAAATGTTGCAGGAACATCGCGCAACATACGCTGTACATCTGGCAGACTGAAGCCCTGTGAAAAATTCGCAAATACTTGTTGTTGATCATTTAAATGGTATACCCCACCCATATTGAATAATGTCGCATTATGTTTAATTTTTCCACCAGCCAATGGTTTGGATTCATATCCTGCAATTGAGTCAGCAACAATGGCTTCAGGATAAGGCGTTGAATTAGATACATCGCTATCAATTCGCTCATGACGAATACCAGCCTGTAAATCAATTCGATCATTAAGCTGGTAGTCACCTTGTATAAAACCGCCTAATTTTTGAATTTTAACATCTGGACCCATTGCATAAGTTTTGGCAGGTCGATAATTCAAACCATTACTTGAAACAAATGTATTTCTGTCATAAGCCTGCCCCTCTTGAGCATTGTTTTCATTCTCAAAATCTAGACCATAACTTAGTTTTAAAGACTGATTTGAAATTTCGAAGTCTTTCTGTAATGCAAGACGTGCTCCCCAAACATCAATATCAGTATTGGATTGCATTATTACTGGCATTCCACCGCCTGGCAATGCAGCATGAGGTAGCATAATTGCTGAAGGGAACCAACGTGCTTGTTCTTTACGATAATAAGTTTCTGCTGTGAGTCCTTGCCCCATAACATCATCATGACTGTACTGAACATTGGTAGACCAACGTTCAGTATGAGGTTGATCTTGTAGTTGCAATCCATATAAAGCTTTCAAACTCGGTTGGGCACCAGCAAATAAGACGTTTAAATTTGGACCATAATCAGGCGCATAATCACTATCTTGTTTATCAAGATAATATTGCGCACCAATACTTAATCTCTGCACATCACTAATATCCCAACTTAAACGACCATTAACATCGATCGTTTCAGTATCTTGTCGATCTGTCTGCGCAATTTCAGGTCCAATACGACGTCCACGACTGTCTTGAATTTCTCCACGCTGACTAAAGTTTGCACCAAATGCGCCTTTAAGAGCGCCTTGATTAAACAATATTGATTGTGAGACTTCATAGGCCAAAGCATCAGAATTAAAATTATCGCCTGAAGTTAGACCTAGTTTTGTTTCGAAATTAATTGGATCATCTCCACCTCGCTTGGTGATGATATTAATGATGCCGCCTGTCGCTCCTGAACCATAAATACTCGTTGAACCAGAAACAACTTCGATTCTTTCAATCATTGCTGGACTGATACTGTTTAATTGACGAGAACCATCACGTGATCCAGTTTGCGGAACGCCATCAATCATGTATTGAACTACACGTCCACGCATGGTCATGCCGTAGTTAGACGTTGTACCACTGCTTGGTGTTAGTGATGGAACTAAAATACCCAGAATATCTGCCGTACTCTTACCTGCATTTGATTGTTTCTCTATTTCAACTTGATCAATGCTATAAACAGTACCTGCAATATTCGCAATACTCTTCTCAGATCTTGTTGCTGTAGTCACTATAGGTGCCAGTTTAGAAGCTGAACTAACTGTTTGACTATCGCTCTTTTTCGCTACTGTTCCTGCAACTTCATCTTGAGCATAAAGCTGAGTACAAATTGCCAATGTTAAACATGTCATTTGTAAAGGGAATGATATTTTTTTCATGATTAATCCTGAATGACTTTAGGTGTTGTGTGGGGTGTTATTTGAGTTTTTATTTTTGAAATGATTATTTGGCTGATAATGACGCTGACAATAGATGCAATGGCAAGCACTAAGTAAAAATTCCCGTAGCCCAGTGATTTTGCAAGGAAGCCCGATGCTGCTCCGCCAATGAAATACACCAATAATTCAAAACAAACGAGGATGGTAAAATCTGTTCCTGCTTGTTCTTTAGAACTGGTTTGCATGAAATAAGCGTATAAGGAGGTCATAGCGATGTAACGAATCGCCAGCATAGAGACGACAAATACACCGAGTAACAGGTGCCATTGATCTAACCAACCTAAAATGACAGCTGTACCGATTAATGCATACAAAAAAGTTCGCCCCCAACCGGCCCAAATTA
>JAHLFF010000235.1 GCA_018883945.1 Candidatus Acinetobacter avistercoris | reverse complement strand
CGTAGGCTCTGAAACACCATAACTGGTCGCAACATGAAATAAGGTTCGATATTCACGCCAATAGCTTAGACTCAAAAGAACTTGATCTTCTAAGCTTAATTTAGCGGGTCTACCCGTAGTTGGTAAATGCTATTTCAATTGCTCAACCATTAAATAAAAAGTTGAGTATGAGATGCCTGTATAACGCTTAAACTGCGGATCAGAAAGCTTTTTAGAGTCGATATATTTCATACTGAAATTATGCATCAATGTCACAAAGTTAAGGGTACATATAATCACCAAAAAGATGACTGTTTTTTGAGTTATGAAAGAGATCTAATACATATGAAGATACATTCACGTTGTATTGATAAAAGCATGGTTGATGAATATTCTCCATCTATGAGGCTTGTCTTTAGCGGCTTCAAATAAACAGCAATGTTAAATTGCATTTACAATCCCCATTATCAGCCATCACATTCTCTTTTTAAATTACTATCTTTGTAGACAACAGAGTCATCATCTTCTTTATTAAAAGAAATGCGGTGATTACCACGAAAACTACTTATTATATAATTTCATATCAACTAAAAGCGTATATTAAAAAATGATGAGGATTAAAAAAATGAATTGTAACGATGAGATATTAACTACTAATCTTCATATTATCATTTCATATTTATCAATGTGTAATTAAGTGCTTTAAACAATACCAAAAGGAAAATTGATTAGAATGGTTTCTTCAAGTGGGGTTGCTATTTATTCAGAAATAACGGTTCATTAATAACAGTTTTAAGTTTATTGGATTGAAAGCTTATTCAAATTATCTTTTATCATGAATTATTCAGATTTATTGATATCTTTCAGGCTTTAAACTTGTATTTAATTTAAGTTTTAAACATTATTAAGCTTGAAATCTGAGCACAAAAGCATCATATTACTTTTGTATTGTATCTATGGTGCTCAACATAAAATAGGTGTAGAAATGGCAAAGAAAAAAGTATTGCCAGAAGTTGTGATTCATAACTTTGTGGCGAAACATATGCATGAGGTTAACCAAAGCCAAGTGTTTGTAGATCGAAAGAAAAATTTAAAACGTGGTTATACAAAACACAAAAAAGGGAGATATTCGAATGATTATCTCCCTTTTCAATCGCATTGATGATTAACCACCACCACCACCATCTCCAGAATCATTGCTAGAATAATCACTAGAAACTTTATGATGATATGAATCAGACGTTGGGTTGTAGTTAAAATTTGCTGCTGAAGTGCTATTTTTTTGTTTTGACTGAGCAGATTCTGATTTTTTGAAAAAAATAATTAATAAAAAACAGATCAAAATGATAGCTAAAAAAATTAGAATAAAATTGAGCATGCTATTTTAATTCTCATATTAAGATGATTCTCAATGATATTTTAAACTAGACACCCAGCATTCTGTTGGATTTTACCATATCTGCAAGTCCATGATGTTTAAAATAATATTCCATCCAGCTCTTAACAATCAGCGGGTTACTCATTTTCACGACATCTTCTAATAATTTTTCTGCATCGCTCATAGGGACATGGCAAATCGCTTTGCGTACACGCAAAATATTACTTGAGCTCATCGATAATGTATTAAAGCCCATCGCCATCAATAAGATCGCGGATAAAGGGTCGCCAGCCATTTCTCCACAAATACTGATAGGCTTGTCATATTTATGACATTCCTTAACCAGTCGTTGTAAGGCCCGCAATACAGAGGGATGAAAGTGTGAATAAACACTTGAAACACGTGGATTATTACGATCAACCGCCAGTAGATACTGAATCAAATCATTTGAGCCAACAGAGAAAAAGTCGACTAACTCAGCAAATTCACCAATTTGTAAAAGTACACTTGGCACTTCAACCATAATGCCAATTTTAGGCTTTTTGATCTTCACTTGTTCTTCTTCTTGAACAGCCATCCAGTCACGTTCAAGTAAATATAATGCTTCTTCTACTTCGCTAACGCTGGTCACCATGGGCAACAAAATGTGTAGATTATTTAAACCGATACTCGCTTTGAGCATAGCGCGTATTTGTGAAGAAAAAATTTCTGGATGATCGAGTGTAAAGCGAATACCTCGCCAACCCAATGCTGAGTTTTCTTCTTCAATATGAAAATAAGGCAGGTCTTTATCTGCACCAATATCCAAGGTACGCATGACCACAGGTTTGTTGGCAAAGTGACTTAGCTGCTGACGATAGATTGCGCGTTGTTCCTCTTCACCTGGAAAGCGATCACGCAGCATAAATGGAATTTCAGAACGATAGAGTCCTACACCTTTGGCACCGCGTTGTACGCCACGCACAACGTCAATCATTAAACCTGTATTAACAAATAAGTGCACTGCAACACCGTCTGGCGTGATCGCATCTTTGGTTTCATATTGCTTCAAATCTTTGGCGATTTGTTCTTCTTCTTTTTGAATTTCTTTATAACGTTGACGTAAACGACGCGGAGGGTTGACGAAGACACGTCCTTGATAGGCGTCCACAATCATTTCAGCATCATCAAGCGTATTGACTGGCAGTTCAGTCACACCAACCACAGTGGGTATGCCTAAGGCACGAGCCACGATCACCATATGTGAATTGGCTGCACCTTCAGAGGTGACGATTGCAGCGATACGATCTACAGGTAATTCGACCAATGCAGCAGTACTAATTTCCTCGCCCACGATAATACTGTCATTGCTAATTTCTCGATGGCTTAAGTCATCTTTTTGCAATGCAGCAAGAATACGTCTTCCGAGATCTTTTAAATCAGAAACTCGCTCACGTAAATAATCGTCTTCCATCTGAGCAAAAATTGCGATGTGTCGATCAATCACACGTTTAACTGCACCTTGGGCCCAGTTGCCATCTCGAATCAGCTCTTTGATTTCTGCGGGTAGCGCATTTTCATCCAACATGCGTATAAACACACTAAAGAGCGCACGTTCCTCAGACATGAGAGAGTCTTGCATCTTTTCATCTAAGGAACGAATTTCCGCTCGGACTGAATCCACAGCTTGGTCTAAAAATTCAAGTTCTTCGCTAATATCCTCTGCTTCACGATCTGGAACAGCAGCCAAATCTGCAGGTGGATACAGAATCAACGCTCGTCCGAGTGCTATGCCACCCGCACCAGAAGAACCTTGGAAAGTTTTATAGGTTGGAGAACTTGACGGCTTACGAAATACATCAATATTTCCCACAGCATGCGCATGCGCAATCACACCAGATAACTGTGCACAAAGTGTGACTAAAAAGGATTCAGCTGCTTCACTAAAGTCTTGAGGCTCTTCATTTTGTACGACCAGTACGCCCATCACTTTACGGCGATACATGACGGGTACTCCGAGGAATGAGTTATAAATCTCCTCACCCGTCTCTGGAAAGTAGGCGAAACGTTCATGTTTGAAGGCATTATCAATATTGACAATCTCTTCACGTTGACCGACTAAGCCGACTAAACCTTCACCAAGTTGAAGAGAAACCGTTCCTATTGATTCGGCATTCAAACCTTTAGAAGCCATCAATACATAGCGTTGATTTCGTTCATCTAAAAGATAAATAGAGCACACATCTACATGCATTGCTTGAGAAACTTGGTTTACCATAATTTCTAAAGAATCATGCAAACTGACTGAAGCATTGATCTCTTGAACAATGCGTCGTAAAGAGTCTAATTGCATGTTAGACATGAAGGTGTGCTCCTCTTTAAGGGAATGAGTATGTTTCGTTCATTTTATTACAGTGCCTATGGCAAAGTATTTATATCCTTTTTGCACGATCCAAGTTTTGCTGTGGTAATTGCATGCACAGCTCCAACATAGCTCTACGGTAAACATCTCGTTTAAAGTTCACCACTTGCCCTAAGGGATACCAATAACTGACCCATTGCCATTGATCAAACTCTGGCGGATCCGTTAAATTCAATTGAATATGACTCGGTGAAGCAGTCAATTTCAATAAAAACCATTTTTGCTTTTGTCCAATACAAACAGGATCAGAATCTGACCTGATATATCGAAGTGGCAAACGATAGTGCAACCAACCTTCGGTTTGCGCAATTATCTGGACATGTTCTGGCAATAAACCGACTTCTTCTCGCAGCTCTCTGAAAAGTGCCTGTTCAGGAGTTTCTCCAAAGTGGATACCTCCTTGTGGAAATTGCCAAGCATTGTGTCCAATGCGCTTTGCCCATAAAACTTGTCCAATATCATTTGCCAAAATGATCCCGACATTGGGTCGGAAACCTTCTGAATCGATCATTTGGCTACCTAAAATTTATTAAATTCGTTGACTTTGAGTTCGGGGGCATCCACTCTCTATGCCCAACTCGAATAGTTCAAAGTAATAATGTTTTAAAATTGCTATGATCTTAACGAATTTCTATCCCTTAGCGGTGATAGATTTACATTTTTTTTCTTAAATTTCAGTTTGAACGAGTATTTTTATGAAATTGGCGTTATTTGATTTAGATCACACCTTATTAAATACAGATTCTGATCACTCGTGGGGAGAGTTTTTAGTCAATGAGGGGCTGGTCGATCCAGTTCGACATCGCCAAATCAATGATAAATTTTATAACGATTATAAAGCAGGGCAACTCGATCCAATCGCCTACAATGAATTTGTTTTTGAATTTTTAACACAGTATGATAATTCTTATCTCGTTGAACTACATGAACTATTCATGAAGAAAGTCATTCGTGCACAAATGCGTCCTGAAGGCTTTAAAGCAATTCAACGTCATAAAGAGGCAGGGCATGAGTTGGTCGGTATCACCGCAACTTCAGATTTTATTACAGCACCGATTTTCCGCGAGTTTGGAATTACAGAAATCATTGCAACCAATGCTCAAGTTGTGGATGGGAAATACACGGGTAAAGTCATAAACGTGCCATGTTATCAAAAAGGCAAATTAACGCGATTGGATCAATGGTTAGCTGGTCGTGAAGTCACGGAGTCTTGGGCTTATTCGGATTCGATTAATGATCGTTTCTTGTTGGAATATGCAGATCATGCGATTGCTGTAAATCCAGATGATCGATTAGAAGTATTGGCCAAAGAGCAAGGTTGGGATATTCAGGATTGGTCTATTTAATCGACTTTTATTAATTTTGGTGCTGTAGTAGAACAAGTCATAAATATTAGATTTATCTCAAAAGTTATTATTCATACAACCCACTCATTATGAATACTCCCTCATTTTAACCTTCTCCCAAAGGGAGAAGGAATTTTAAAAGATCAATTTATTGCCCTTCGATGATCATTTTTCGACTTACTAAAAGAGATCTATTGAGTCGTAGTCATGATGACGCGACTCGATGTTTAGTAAATATGATTATCATCTATTGTTATTAAGTCGTTTAAGCGAATAAAAATAAAATTTATGAGTGAATAGTAAAGTTATTTTATAAATTCTGGTGATCTTATAAATGGTGTAACCAATTAGTCAGAAATTATAATTTTTTTAGTAGTAAACTGATTATGTTGAATATTGTTATATTTAATAAAAGTTATATTTAATAAAAAGATGTTATGTTGTATCTAGAACTATGTTGTACTTAAAGCAATGAAAAGAGAGGAAGTTATGTCGAATACACGCCCAAGAATGACCAATCTATTTGAACAATTAGGTTTAGACTCGAGTGAGCCTGCAATTGAAAAATTTATAGAAAAACATCAGCTTGATGCGCATGTCAGTCTTGTCGATGCAGTGTTTTGGTCTGATGGTCAACGTCAATTTTTAGCTGAAAAAATTAAATCAGATGGAGAGTGGGCTTTGGTGGTTGATCAATTAAATGAAGCGCTTCATGAAGATTCTGTGTAATGTTGCTCTAAAGTTTAACCCATTGGAAATATGCTGATGGGTTAGCTAAAAAAGAATTGATACACTCACAAGAAATAGAGCAATTCGAAAATGACACTTAAATCAAAAAATTAAGCACAGTACATATGACTGAATAACAGTCGATTCATCCACCCATTTATAATATTCAATAGGAAATCAATAATATTGACCATGAAAACGATATCATTGTAGGGCAGAAATATTATCGTGATTACAAAGATAGAATATTTACACAGACAGGGTCTAAAAATTAAGCAAACCAAACAGTTTGCTGCAACCAATTTAAATACTTCGATCTTGGGTGCTTTGATTTTGGACGTTCTAGGGTTGTTTTCCCGTCAAATGTATCCTTATGGTTTTATTGCTGTAGGGGTATTTTTGCTTGATGTTGTAGAGCAAATCTAAGGAATTTCAAATGCCGCTTCTAGCCTTTTTATACTGTGGCGATCGGTTTAGTAGGGAATAATATATAAATCTTTGGTTAATAAGAAAATTCAGAAAATAAACAATGTAGTAGGTTCTCATCGAAATAATGATCAAGAGTGACTACAAGGTTTAACGAATATTGCCGTATGTAATCACATGATTTCTTTTAGCTATTGCAACTGTAATACGTTCAATCTGTGCATAATTTAGAAACGAATATATGGAATAGTACAATTATTAATCTTTGAAAATTAATGGATAATTTCAAATTCGATATGCTAATGTGATTTTAACATTGCATCAATGTCCTTGCTTCAAAACGGTGTCACCTCAAATAAGACAGCCATGATTCAAGGACAATTAGAAAAAACGTTATGGATAACGGAAAAATAAATATCAAGGAGAAACCATGGGCACTTTAGCAATCATCATCTCATTGGCATTACTGATGTTTTTTGCCTATCGCGGTATTTCAGTATTGATTTTAGCACCCATTATGGCGGCCATTGCCATTCTGCTTTCTGGTGACATGATCTACATGATGCCACAGTATACTGAAACCTTTATGTCGGCTTTAGGCGGCTATATTTTAAAATTCTTTCCTATTTTTTTATTGGGTGCCTTATTTGGACAATTGATGGTTGATTCAGGTGCTGCATCTAGCATTTCAAACTGGATCATGGAGAAATTAGGGCACAACCGCGCCATTTTGACAGTGGTATTGGCGTGTGGTGTGTTGACTTTCGGTGGGGTTTCACTGTTTGTAGTCGCTTTTGCTATTTACCCCATTGCCAAATCTATGTTTCAAGCGGCTAACATTCCAAAACGCTTAATTCCCGGTGCCATCGCTTTAGGCTCATTCACCTTCACCATGACCGCTCTTCCAGGTTCGCCTTCCATTCAAAATGCGATTCCAATTCCTTTTTTTGGTACCAATGTATTTGCTGCCCCTGGTATCGGCATCATTTCTGGTTTAGTCATGTTTGGTCTGGGCTGCATGTGGTTACAAAGCCGTGCAAGTAAAGCTTATAGAAATGGCGAAGGCTACGGTATTGATACCCAAGAAGGAGAGAAGTTTGAAAATGGCGTGAACTCTCAAGGTAAAATGCCAGTATTCTTAGCATTTTTACCATTGCTCTTGGTGATTGGTGTAAATGCTTTGTTCACCTACATACTTTTTCCAAACATGGACTTCACGTCGTTTACTGAACTCTATCCAAAATTAGATCCGAGCAAGCAAACAGGTTTGTGGGCATTGGTGATTGCCTTGGTGGTCGCTTGTTTAAGCCTGATCTTGTTACGTTTGGGCAAATGGAACAACCTCAAAGAAACCGTTAACAAAGGTGCTTTAGGCTCAATGTTGCCAATTTTCAATACTGCCTCTGAAGTAGGCTATGGCGCTGTCATTGCGTCTTTGGCTGGTTTTGTCATCATTCGCGATCTGGTATTAAATGTATCAAGTAATCCATTGATTTCAGAAGCCATTGCTATGAACATTTTGGCAGGTATCACTGGTTCTTCTTCTGGCGGTATGTCGATTGCCTTGTCTACATTGGGTGCCGATTACTTAGCCATGGCCAATGCTGCTGGTATCAGTCCTGAATTATTACACCGTATTGCGGCTTTGGCGGCAGGATGTTTGGATACCTTGCCTCACTCAGGTGCGGTCATCACCTTATTGTCTATTTGTGGTATGACACACAAGCAGTCTTATGGCAACGTGGCGATGTGTACGGTTGCGATCCCAATGGTTGCGGTAACGGTTGCCATTACATTAGGTACTTTGTTCGGCTCATTCTAAATAAAAAGCGTACAAGACGCTTTTAAAGCGTTCTGTACGCCATATTAAGGAATAAACTATGAAATTGGCTCATATCGATGACTTCTATGTAGGTTTGTCGCACACCTTAACCCGCACTATAGACGCTGAAAAAGTGGCTCAGTTTATCAATTTATGTGGTGATAAAAATCCTATACATCATGATGAAACATATGCCGCACAGACCAAATTTAAACGCCCCATTGCTCATGGATTTTTAACCGCCTGTTTTTTCTCTCCGATTTTTGGCTTGCATCTTCCAGGTCCCGGTGCAATTTATGTCAATCACAATTTGCGTTTTTTAAAACCAGTATATGTGGGTGACACTGTTGATGTAGTCGCAACAGTCATCAAAGTTGATCATGAACGGAAACGAGTTTACTTTGACACCATTTGCAACATAAATGGCGAACAGGTTATTGAAGGCGAAGCGGAATTATATGTGCCTACCCCTACAGAAGCAGGGCAGTCGGCATTAGATGCAGCAACAACACATGTTTAACATGATGCAATAATTTCAAATGCTATACAGATGGATTTTAGCCTTTCTTCATCCATAAAAACGAAGGATTAAGTCCATCTTTCAATCAAAGTGAATTAACGAGTTAAAACGTGAAGATTTATCTGGCAGCTTAAAAATTAAAAAATATGAAGTAATAGAACATAGTAAGAAATAAAAATATTAAGAAATAGAAAAAAATATTAAGAAATAGAAAATGTTAAGACATAAAAAATGCCGTCATAAGGACGACATTTGGAGCTTAAATATTTAAAACTTTAAAAGCTTAATGAATCATCAAATCAACCAAAGCTTTTGCTGCTTTGGACTGTGTCCGAGAAGGATGCCACACCATACCGAGCTGACGCTTCATTTCTAAATCTAAATCCAAGGTGACTAAGTCTTGACTCACTAATGTTTTAGGGAGTACAGACCAACCAAGTCCTATAGATGCCAACATACGAATTGATTCGAGTGGATTATTACTCATGGTCACTTTAGGTTTTAAACCTTTTTTCTCAAACTCAGCCAGTGTGATTTGTGCCGTATAAGTATTTGAACCGGGTAATAAACTTGGAAATTGCATTAAATCATCAAGGCTTATATCTTTTTTAACCGCTAAAGGATGAAAAGCTGCAGCCACGAAAACCAAAGGATCATTCCAAAGAGGAATATAGCGAAGACGATCATCGAGGTTTGGAGGAAGTGTTAAAAAGGCCAGCTCTAAATCACCTGCCAATACTTTTTCATGCGCTTGTTCTGAATCAACAAAATGCACATCAAGTGTCACGTCAGGGTGTTGTTGAACATAATTTTTTAAATGCTCGGGTAAATGATGTAAGCCAATATGGTGGCTAGTGCCAATCTTCAGTTTACCTTTAATCTGAGCTTGGTCATGACTAAGCGTATGATGAATATCGCCCAATTCATTCATCCAATTTTTTACTTTGGGTAACAGTGAATGTGCTGCGTGAGTCGCTTGGACACCGCGACCTGCAGATTCAAAAAGCTTGACACCAAAATAATCTTCTAAACTATGAATACGTTTTGTGACAGCGGGTTGGGTAATAAACAGATGCTCAGCTGCCATAGAGATTGAACCAGTTTCCATGACTTTAATAAAAGCTTCAAATGCAGCAAGATTCATGACAGGCAATCTGAAAAATAAACTTTTCAATTATTTATGATTTAATAATATTAATCAAACTTAATTCGTATTTGCATTATTGATAGACGGACATTCAATCGATCAAATTTAAATATCACATAAAATCTTGTGATTAATGAAAATTCTCAAAACTTTTAACATTAAATATTGTGACCTATATCACACTATTATTATACTTTTCCCTTAAAATATATTTGTAACAAGGTATTATTATTAATGTTTTCTTTATAAAGCGTTGCTATTTTAATTATGCTTCTTAATTGATTAATTATAGCAATTACAAATATATTGAGGAAATATTATGTCATTTTTTAAGAATATCTTTAATAAAATCATACCATCATCAACAAAAAACAAAGAGATTGCACAGCATTCAAATACAGCCCATCATCATGACTCGAGTAATATAACGATAAGTCATGCTAAACAATCGGGAGGTTTATTAGATGTATTGTTTAGTCCAATTCGAGCTGTGACCAATGTAGTGTCCAAAGTGCTCGATATTTTTCCTGATCCGACCAAAACAGGAACTTTATATGATGGTGTGAATTCAACTTACAATGCGATTGCTCAAACTGTGATCAACTTGCCTTCAAATATACTGGGTAAAATTCCAGTTGTTTCTGTGGTTGGTGACGTTGCAGGCAGTATATTATCTGCAGGTTTCAAAGCCGTCGGAATTGTTGCAGATCACACCATTATGATGGCTGCGAATGTCGTTGAAGTTGCTAAAGCAGGCGTAGTAGGTAGCGTTAATATTCTAGACAAAAGTATCAATGGTCAGGCGCACGTGGAGTTCAATGGACAAAGTCCAGAAACGCTAGATAGTATCAAAGAGGTAGCAAGTCATAGTGCCTCTTATACGATTAATAATTTAGAGTCACATTTAGTACACGACATAGATTTGATCGCAACGATTCCAGATCTATTGATTGATATTATTCATGACGTTGAAAATAACTTAAAGATTGATATTCCAGGTTCTGATTTTTTAAATCACATTGTTGATTCGTCTGTCGTCAATATACGTGATACCTTGATTGACGGCGTAATCGGAAATGCGATTAAAATTTCTGAAGGCATAGGTCTAACGCATACCAATGCTGGCATTATGAGACATGAAGCGATGGATCATGTTGGCGAAGGAAATATTCGTGAAGGATATCCAATGCACGGATCTCATGCAGATCATAGTGAGCATAGTAATCAGAATCAACAGACTGATCACAGTCAGCACGGTAATCAGAATAAACAAACTACTGATCACAGTCAGCACGGCAATCAGAATAAACAAACTACTGATCAAAGTCAGCACAGTAATCAGAATCAACACACTGATCACAGTCAACATGCTAACCAAAATCAACACGCTGGTCATTCACATGCGACTCAATATGATTTAAGTGTGACTAAATTTTTGCCTGATTTAAATACATCAGTGCAATTATATTAATTTTTAAATATTCTAAATAAGACTCTTCTAAAGAAGCCTTTCACTTGATAGGCTTTTTTTTGATTTTACGAATTTGATTTTACAAAACCGCTTTTACTCTCTAAAAAAAATTAAATGCTATATTCTTTATCTATCGTATATTTATTCCAGATTTTCTCATGAAAGAAAAATACAAAGGCTTGTACAGTAGGCTCAAGTAAGCTTAAGGTTAATGCCATTGCAATACTGCCTGTTACAAAGTAACCCACCATCATCGCAATCGTCATATGCATAATGTAATAGCTTAATGTTTTTTTAAACATACGCTGGTTATTTACCATAAAATTTTGAATATGAACCATGGGATAATCCCCTAATCAAGTTGTCTATCATTGGTTAAATGATAAGCATTCTTATTTAATATGTAAAAACGAATATTATGCAAAAAACAATCTAATATTCCGATCGTGCTCAAATAAGCAAAAATTAAAACATTCCAAAAAGTTAATTAATTTATAAAAATGATAAATTAGATTTATGTGATTTCAGGGTTATAATCCTACTAATGAAAGAATTTACCCAGTCCAGTGGAGCACATCGACATGGCAGGCGAAACCCAAAATACAGAATTTCAAAAAGCAATAAATCAAAAAGCAAAAACCTTATATGACAAGTTGTGGGATGACCATTTGGTTGCACAACGTGATGATGGCTCTGCTTTACTTTATATTGACCGCCATTTATTGCATGAAGTTACCTCACCTCAAGCATTTGAGGGATTACAGTTAGCAGGTCGTAAACCTTGGCGTTTGAGTGCTAATATCGCAACACCTGACCACAATGTACCTACGTCTAAAAAAGAACGTGCTGATGGTATTGCAGGTATTGAAGATGAAACCTCTCGTATTCAAGTGCAAACCTTAGACGATAACTGTAAAACCTTTAATGTGGTTCAGTTTGATATCAATGATATTCGTCAAGGTATTGCGCATGTCGTTGGTCCTGAGCAAGGTTTGACATTGCCAGGTATGACAGTCGTTTGTGGTGATTCTCATACTGCAACACATGGCGCTTTTGGTTGTTTGGCACACGGGATTGGGACATCAGAAGTTGAGCATGTCTTAGCGACCCAATGCTTAGTGCAAAAGAAAATGAAAAACATGTTGGTTCGCGTTGATGGAAAGTTAGGTCAAGGCGTGACGTCAAAAGATGTGGTTTTAGCCATTATTGGTAAAATTGGTACAGCAGGTGGTACAGGCCATGCGATTGAGTTTGGTGGCCAAGTGTTCCGTGATATGTCGATTGAAGGGCGTATGACAGTATGTAATATGGCGATCGAAGCTGGTGCACGTGTGGGGATGGTGGCTGTCGATGACAAAACAATTGAGTATGTAAAAGACCGCCCTTACTCACCTAAAGGCGAGCAGTGGAATGCTGCTGTTGAGTATTGGAATACATTACATTCAGATGAGGCCGCTCATTTCGATACTGTGGTTGTGTTGCAAGGTGAAGAGATTGAGCCGCAAGTATCATGGGGCACTTCGCCTGAAATGGTGATTCCTGTCTCTAAAGCTGTTCCAACTTTAGAACAAGCTAAAGATGACGTTCAACGTAGCGACTGGAAACGTGCTTACCAATACATGGGTTTAAATGCGGGTCAAGCTTTGGCTGATATTCAGTTAGATCGTGTTTTTATTGGCTCTTGTACAAATTCACGTATTGAAGATATCCGTGCTGCTGCAGAAGTAGCGAAAGGTAAAAAAGTAGCGTCTACCATCAAACAAGCGATGGTTGTGCCTGGCTCTGGTTTAGTCAAAGCACAAGCAGAAGCAGAAGGCTTGGATAAAATTTTAGTTGAGGCTGGTTTTGAATGGCGTGAGCCAGGTTGTTCGATGTGTTTAGCAATGAATGCCGATAAATTACAACCCGGTGAGCACTGTGCTTCGACGTCTAATCGTAACTTCGAAGGTCGTCAGGGCAATGGTGGTCGTACGCATTTGGTGAGTCCTGCAATGGCTGCTGCTGCTGCGATAGCGGGTCATTTTGTTGATGTTCGTACATTCTAATTGGTGCAAGGGAGTTAACTATGAAAGCTTATGCCATTGAACAAGGTATCGTTGCGCCATTAGACCGTGCCAATGTAGATACAGATTTAATTATTCCAAAGCAATTTTTGAAGTCGATCAAACGTACGGGTTTTGGCGATAATTTATTTGATGAGTTGCGTTATTTAGATGAAGGTTATTTGGGGCAGGATATTAGCAAGCGTCCTAAAAATCCGGACTTTGTTTTGAATCAAACTCGTTATCAAGGTGCCAGCATTCTTTTATCTCGTGCAAACTTTGGCTGTGGATCTAGTCGTGAACACGCGCCATGGGCACTTGAAGAGTTTGGTTTTAGAACGGTTATTGCACCAAGTTATGCTGATATTTTCTTTAATAACAGTTTTAAAAACGGGATGTTACCTGTGATTTTGGCTGAAGAGATTGTTGAGCAACTGTTTCAAGAGTGCGCTGCCAATGAAGGTTATCAATTGACTATTGACCTAGAAGCTCAAGAAGTACGTACTCCAGCGGGCGAAGCCTTTAAATTTGAAGTTGATCCTTTCCGTAAGCATTGTTTACTCAATGGTTTGGATGATATTGGTCTTACTTTACAAGCTGCCGATAATATCCGTGAATATGAGGCAAAAACCAAACAAGTACGTCCTTGGGTATTTCAAGAAATAAGTAGCTAAGTGATTGTTCTTTTGAGCCCTATGACGAAAGCTCAACTCTTGTTAATATCAGTGCAAAATGAGTTAAAACATGTTGCGGATTTTAGTAAGGTTGGGCGTAGATCATGGCAAAGCTTCTCAAAAGATTAGCAGTTTTTACGGGCATGGCCATCACAATAGCGGGTTGCCAAAGCTTTAATACATTACATCTTAAAAAAGTGAAAGAAACCGAGCAAACTAAATCCAATGCTTTGATTTATTGTGACGGTACAAAAAATTGTGAGTTTGAGCGTTTGGGTAAAACTCGTATTGTTGATGCGAACAACCATCGCTTAGAAAAAGAGGCAATTCAGCAAGGTATTGTACGGCTGAATAAAGCATCGCTCAACGATGATAATGCTATTTATCTGTCTGTACCTGCGGCACAGTATGAATTGGTGGTTCGCTTTTATCCTATTTCTGAAGATAAAGCGGAAACTTTACACCTGATTCATCGTTTTAATGCGAATAGACAGTATCGCTTAAATATGTTTCGTGATCGAAGCAAGAATAGAGGAAGTTTGTTGAATTCATCTGCGCCAGATCCGCTCTGTGTAGATCTTCAACAAAATATGAAAACAATTCGACGTTTCTGCAAACCGTATAATGTTTTAAATGGTTTAGGCGAGTTTGTAGAGCAGAAAAATTTTAAAACCCGTTAGCAAAATACTAACTTTATAAATGGAATAACTCATGTCTAAACATATTTTGATTTTGGCTGGTGATGGTATCGGTCCTGAAATCGTGAAAGCTGCTGAGCAAGTACTTACACGTGTTAATGATAAATTCAATTTAGGTTTGACGTGGGAGCAGGGACTATTAGGTGGTGCGGCGATTGATGCGCATGGCGAACCATACCCTGCAGTGACTGCTGAGCAAGCAAAGCGTGCAGATGCGCTTTTATTAGGTGCAGTCGGCGGTCCTAAGTGGGATAGCATTGAACGTTCAATACGCCCAGAAAGAGGCTTGTTAAAAATTCGTTCTGAACTGAATTTATTTGCTAACTTACGTCCAGCGATTTTGTATCCACAATTGGCTGATGCATCGAGCTTAAAGCCAGAAATCGTTTCAGGCTTAGATATTTTGATTGTACGTGAACTTACGGGTGGTATTTACTTTGGTGAACCACGCGGTATTCGTGTACTCGAAAATGGTGAAAAACAAGGTTATAACACTGATGTTTATGCTGAGTCTGAAATTAAACGTATTGCCAAAGTTGCGTTTGAAATGGCGAATCTACGTGGCGGTAAAGTGTGTTCGGTAGATAAAGCCAATGTGCTTGAAGTGACTGAACTTTGGAAGCAAACCGTAACGGATTTAAAAGAAGCTGAATATCCAAATATCAACTTGTCTCATATGTATGTTGATAATGCAGCGATGCAATTGGTACGTGCACCGAAGCAGTTTGATGTAATTGTGACAGGTAACTTATTTGGCGACATCTTGTCTGATGAAGCGGCAATGCTTACAGGTTCGATTGGCATGTTACCGTCTGCATCTTTAGATGAGAATGGAAAAGGCATGTATGAACCATGTCATGGTTCAGCACCAGATATTGCGGGTCAGAATGTGGCTAACCCACTTGCAACGATTCTTTCTGTGGCGATGATGTTGCGTTATACATTCCGTGAGGAAGCGGCAGCTAAGGCCATTGAAGAGGCAGTTGGGCAAGTCTTAGATCAAGGTTTACGTACAGCCGACATCATGTCAGACAACATGAACAAAGTTGGTACGATCGAAATGGGTCAAGCCGTTGTCAAAGCTTTGAATTAATCAAATTCTGAATGTATTAATAAATGCAGCTTTATCGCTGCATTTTTTATATATGATTTGATTTTGGGAAAAACTAACAGCCTCTTCCTTTAAATTCGATACTTTCAGCTAGATTTTGTTTGAATTTGAAAATAACGAAACACTTCAGAGAATGATGGTAGCCATCGCTGGTGGATGAGAGTTGGGTCGGAATGATAAAACTCTTATGGTCACGAGTGGATTTACCGGCAGGAATAAACACAGTTGCTTGCCGTGTAAATAAACCAACTGATCTTTGTTCGTGCTGGGTTGAGGGTGAAGAGCAACATTGAATCTCTCTAAATCAATATTTTTTTGAATCGAAGCCATGCTTTGCCCTATATAAGGTTGTAAAGCACTTGATAAGCTTGAGTTGCGCTGCTGTTTTGCTGACTGGCACGCCGTTAAATACACGCTTAAGCAATATAAAAAAAGTACGGATACGGACTGTTGAATGAACTTCATATAAAACCTTTCATTTATTTTTTTATTTATATTCTTTTGTTTATTTTTTTAATTCTAAAACATTGAACCATTAAAATTTAAACTTAAAACCGAAATTAAGCAAAGGATTTTTAAGTACCTAGCAAGATGTGGATTTACACGCATGCAATCATCTGTCCAAGATGTGTTTAAGGCATGTAGACATGTATAAGATAAATCATAGACGCAATAAAAAAGCCACTTAACGTGGCTTTTCGCTTACTAACACTTAACGTGCACGGTAAGTAATACGACCCTTAGATAAGTCATAAGGTGTCATTTCTACTTTAACACTGTCGCCAGTCAAAATACGAATATAGTGTTTACGCATTTTACCAGAAATGTGTGCGATTACTTCGTGACCGTTTTCTAAACGTACACGGAACATAGTATTAGGAAGCGTTTCGGTGACAACGCCTTCGAACTCGATAAGTTCCTCTTTATTGGCCATAGCCTACCTGATGATCAAATTGGAAAGGGGCAAATTATAGGCAAAATTTTGGAAAAATACAAGGTTAAACGCTTTGATGTGAATGTATCTGTAGTCAAAATAGACGAACACAGAGATATAATAAACAAACAAAAATATGTAGATCTATATTGTCAGTTTGGTCAATCGACTGTAATCTTGAAGATAAGTTTTGAGTATATATTAATAACATACAAGGAAGGGCACTGCGTGAGTCAGCTAACTGATGCTTCGGTTGTTCTGCGTTTAGGCTATCAAGCGATACGTCGTGCTGGATTGCCTACAGAAGAAATACTAACAAAAGCGGGTGTGGCCTTAAATCAAGTGGATCAAAATGCACGTACGCCTTTAAGCGCGCAGTACGCATTTTGGGTCGCGGCAGAAGAAGTCAGTAAAGATCCTGACATCGGTTTGCATTTGGGGGAACATCTTCCATTATATCGTGGTCAGGTCATTGAGCACTTATTTATTTCGAGTGAAAACTTTGGCGAAGGGCTAAAACGTGCCTTGGCTTATCAACGTTTAATTAGTGATGCATTCCATGCCAAACTGGTCGTTGAATACGATCGTTGTTACTTAACCAACGGTGAACAACCTAATTTTTCTGAGAATATTGTCAATCGTCATTTTTCAGAATGTGCGATGTCAGGTATTTTAAGATTCTTTAAATTCATTACCGAAGGACGTTTTAATCCGATTTATATTGATTTTAACTTCAATAAAGGTGCGGAAGATGACGAGTATTTACGTGTATATGAATGTCCTGTGAGTTTGGGGCAAAAAGAAACGCGACTGTATTTTGATCCGTCTATTCTAGACTATACATTGTGGCAAGCAGAACCTGAGCTTTTACAATTACATGAACAACTGGCGATCGAGAAACTTCAAGAGTTGGCTCGTTATGATCTGGTCGGTGAAGTCCGTCGTGCAATTGGTTCAACCCTTGAAAGTGGCGAAACAACGTTGGAAACCGTTGCAGCGCAATTAAGTATTACACCGCGTCGTTTACGTACACAGCTTTCTGAGGCCAACACTAGCTTTCAACAAATTCTTTCTGATTACAGATGTCGTTTGGCCAAAAAATTATTAGCCAATACCAACGAAAGCGTAGAGCGGATCGTCTATTTAACGGGATTCTCTGAGCCGAGTACTTTTTATCGTGCTTTTAAACGTTGGACCAATGAGACACCAGTGGAATATAGAAAACGTAAACAAAACGTTCGTCCATGAGAAAAAGCCATGCATTGCATGGCTTTTTTGATGTTGAAGGCCAGATTTAGCTTTTCAATTTTTATAAGAAATATTGCGTTTATGCATTGATGTACAAAATGAACTAAAGTTAATCTGACGCTCATCTTCGAAAATGTTTAAAGCGATAAAATTATTCAGGCATATTGAGCCAGTGTGGCCCTAAAGGCATCTTCGGCAATTTAAACTGATCAGGATAGTCTGCATAAATAAAATATAATCCATCAGGGGGGGCAGTGACGCCTGCAGCTTGACGATCTTCAGCGGCAAAAATCGTATCGATGTGATCAATATCATACATATCTTGTCCGATTTCCAATAAGCATCCCATAATATTACGGACCATATGGTGTAAAAAACCATCAGCTTGGATGTCGAGGACAAGATAGGCACCATGCTGGATGAGTCTACAATGTGAAACGCTGCGAACAGGTTGATTGGATTGACATGCTGCGGCTCTAAAACTCTCAAAATTATGCGTACCTTCAAACTTTGAGGCAGCCAGAATCATTTTTTTTACATTGAGAGGGGCGTGGATGTGGGTGACTTGTTTATGCAGTAATGCAGGGCGCACACGGTTGTTATAAACTACATAACGATAACGACGCGATTTAGCTTTGAAGCGCGCATGAAACTCTTGATCCATATCCTGAATCCATTGGATCGAGATATCTTTGGGTAACAGGCTATTTGAGCCTAGAAGCCATCCATCCAATGGACGTTTAGCCTGCGTGTCAAAGTGTGCCACCATATTTGTGGCATGGACACCGGCATCAGTGCGTCCAGCACCTTGTAGCTGTATGGGTTCATTTGCGACTTTAGACAGTGCCTGCTCTATGGTTTCTTGAAGGCAAATGACGCCAGATTGCTGTGTTTGCCAGCCTCTATAGTTTGCACCATTAAATTCAATACCGACCGCCAAGCGCTGCATATCTACCTCTATTGTGATCAATCGTACCAATGCTCATGCCATTGATTCGTGGAGGGGTATTGTAAATACATTTTTAAAATTTTGGCATAAAGATCAGCATGACTGTGTGTGTCATTGATTAATATTTTTGCCTCATTAAGCCATTTACTCACAGCGTAGCGTTGATCTAAACCGCCAAAGGCCACTTGAGTATCTAAAATAATAGGGCAGCCAAATTGCTGAATCTCAATGCAATGATTGATGATCTCTCTATTTGTAGCCATATTTCCTGTACCGTAGGCTTGTAGAATAAGGACAGTTGGCAGTTGTTGCTTAAGAATAGAGAGCGTTTTACTCAATTGCTGAAGCTCTATCGGTTGTAGGGTGAGATTAATTATATTTAAGGCGTTAATTTGAGTGAGATGCTCAACTTGAACGATAAATTGCTCAGCGCTTTTAGATTTTGATTGAATTTCTTGTGTAGATGGTATGCCTTGAAACGCATCCAATGCCGTACTGTGTATTTTTAATACGGTACTTGCGTGAAAGATTTGATGGTGAAAAGCAACATAAACACCCATTGGAACTTTTTGGATATGGTCAATCGCGGTATTAAGATTGTCTAAAGCATCTGTAAAATCGCGGATATCTTGGCCTGACACATTTAAGAGCGGATATTGACTTCCTGTCACAATGACCCGTGAAGATTGTTGTAAAAAATGGGCTAATGTTGCCGCAGCATAACTGAGTGTGTCGGTCCCATGAATAATAATAAAATTTTGATAATGTAATAATTGTAAATCTTGAATTTGCCGAATCAGTAGAAACCAATCTTGAGCAGTGAACGCACTACTGTCTTTTACACTGGCTGCTGCAAAGCAATCAATGCCAACATTCCTGGCAAATATCTTTTCTAAAATAGGAAGAAATTCTGATTCAGGCATTGGGCTTAAAGGTTGACCAATACAACCGAATGTTCCACCCATATAAATTAATGCGATTTTTTTCATAATAAAAAAGCAGCCAATGATGACTGCTTCATGTTAAGGCGAAAATACTTAAGACGCTATTTGATTCAGTAGTTTTTCCGAAATATGACGTTGTTCTGCTGAATATTGATCGGCTTTGTCATTGATCAAGCGCTTGGCTGCATCGTAGGCACCCAATTGAATGTACTGTTGCGCAAGTTCAAAATTCAATTGAATTTCATTGGTGCTCAAAAGTTGTGGAAAGGCTTGTGCAAGTGGATCTTGAATATGTTCAGATGAATCTTGATCAATCTTTTGACTTGCTGTTTGCTGGATTGAACGTTGAAGTTCTTCTTCAAAAACTAAATCTTCAGGTGTGGTCGCAATCGGGGTATCAAGCTGGAATTTATAATCTTGATTCGTTTGCGAATTCAACTCAAAATTTGATTGAGGAAGGTTTAATTGAGATTGATCTTGCAGTTCAGTGTTTGTATTTTTGTTTGTATTTTCAATATTTACTTTTTCAACTTCAATTTTTTCAAATTCAAATTTTTCAAAGTTGAGTTCATTTGAAACGAGACTTTCAGATGAAGCGAAGTCCGTTTTTTTTTCATGAGTTTGAGCCGGAAAATCAGAGCTGAACTCTAAAGGCTTAATATCATCAGTTTGCCATGTTCGGCTTTGTGTATTTGATTGATCGAGAGCTTTGTTGTCTCTGTGGTCCTGATTAAGACGAGGCTCACTCAGATCATGAGTGAGATCTGATAAGGTGAACTCAAGAGGTTCTATATCTGATTGTGGTGATTTTTTTTCGAATTCAAATGCAGATAAAGTTTCATTAAATGCTGCGTTATTTTGAGCCGCTTGTGGAAAAGTTGTTGTTTCTTTAGGCTCAATCAAGTGATTAAATTCAATATCAGCCTGACTTGGGTTGATCACATTCTGAGTTATTGACGGAGTAGATGGTGATGTCTTTAGCCAAGGTGCATTTTCTAGTTTTTGATTGGCTTGGTCTATAACGTCATGTAAACCCAATAAGCGTAGATGATTGAGTAATTGCTTGGTGGCTAATTCATCACTTTGTTCAAGATGAATATCGAACAAAAATAAATACAAATCATGCTGGCTACTGTCTTGATTTAATGCCTGATTGATTTTGGCTTCAGCAGATAAAAAACGTCTGGTTTGAATTAATTGTTGGATTTCAGCTTTGTCGTCATCATTTAATGTGGCACCCGATTTTTTTGTTTTATTCTCAACGATGATGGGCTTTTCTTCAACACGTCTTGAGGCTTTTTCACTACGCGTTAAATTTTTATGATGAAGCTGAGCCTTCGATTTTTTTTTGTTATTTATGGTGTTATTTGAATCTTTTGCATTTTCTCGCTTTTTTAAAAGCAAGGCAATAATCAGTAAAATAACAAAAGGAATGACGTATAGCATATTTTTACCCCTTCATTGAAATCAATGAAACTTATTCCTGTATTGTGGATTGAGAAAATTTTATTTCAATGGTCTTATACATGCTGACTTTATCTGTTTCATCTTAAGGTGTCATTAGTAATATTAAAATTCTGAGTAATGACCGCTTTATTGCACAATGTATAGAGAACATCTATTAAAAAAGAAATGCTACATATGACGGAAAGTTAGGTAGTAAAGTCAGGTAGTAGTGAGCAGTTCATAATTTTCATTACCACATCTAACTATTTCTGAGCAATTTTAAGGTCGTCAAGAATCATTCTGACTGAAAAGTTTGTTAATGTTGAAAATGGTGGTCTAGAAAACGCAAAAACTGAAGTAAGAGCTAAACAAAAAACTAAGATCTCAGCCAAAGCCAAAGCCAAAGCCAAAACCAAAAACAAAATTAAGTCACGAACAAAACATTGGATGAAAATTGAAATAAAAAGGCCGATTCATAAAAATCGGCCTTTTCTTAACTTTAAAATAAAGCGTTTGGTTTATGCATTTTTATAGTCGATAAGAATACGTAACATACGACGTAAAGGCTCAGCAGCGCCCCATAACAATTGATCACCTACAGTAAACGCACCTAGGTATTCTTTACCCATATTCAGTTTACGTAAGCGACCTACAGGAACGCTTAATGTGCCAGTTACAGCGACAGGAGTAAGATCTGTCATCGATGCTTCACGCGTATTTGGAACGACTTTCGCCCATTGATTTGCGCTACGTAACATATCTTCGATTTCATCTAATGGCACATCTTTCTTCAGCTTTAAAGTTAAAGCTTGGGAATGACAACGCATTGCGCCAATACGGACACAGTGACCATCAATTGGAACAATCTGTTGATTACCTAAGATCTTATTGGTCTCTACCTGACCTTTCCACTCTTCTTTAGATTGACCGCTTTCCAATTGCTTATCAATATAAGGAATTAATGAACCTGCCAAAGGAACACCGAAGTTACTCGATGGGAAGCCTTCACCACGTTGTAGTTGAGCGATTTTAGAGTCAATATCTAAAATTGGCGAGCGCGGATCATCTAGTAAATCTTTGGTATTGTTATATAAATAACCCATACCGCTGATGAGTTCACGCATATTTTGAGCGCCAGCACCAGAAGCTGCTTGATACGTCATTGACGTTGCCCATTCCACTAAATTATTTTGGAATAGACCGCCTAAACCCATCAACATCAGTGAAACTGTACAGTTTCCGCCAACAAAAGTTTTAGTGCCTTTGACTAAACCTTCTTTGATGACGTTCATGTTTACAGGATCAAGTACAATGATTGCTTCATCATCCATACGTAATGTAGATGCAGCATCAATCCAGTAACCTTTCCAATCTTCAGCTTTCAGCTTCGGGAAAACGTCTGAGGTGTAATCACCACCTTGACAGGTAATAATGACGTCCATCTGCTTTAGACTGTTAATGTCCGTAGCATCCATAAGTGCTGGAGCAGTTTTACCGCCAAACACAGGCGCTTCACCACCTGCATTACTGGTAGAGAAGTAGAATGGCTCAAAGTGAGCAAAATCATTCTCTTCAACCATACGTTGCATCAAGACGGAACCAACCATCCCGCGCCAACCGACCAGACCTACTTTCATGTCATTTTGCCTCGGTGCGTAAAAAAATAAAAAGGGGGCTTGAGTGTATCAAAAGAGCGTATAACTGCAAGCGCTACAGAAAGAAAACAGCAATATTGTTGTGCAATATATCTTGTTTATGTTACATGAAAAATTGATATTCATTAGTGAATTAACAAAAAATACAGAATATAAGAGAGAACATAAGAGAGTGATGATGATTTGGATTGAGATAATGGCAGTGATTGTCATATGGTTGACATTTTGGTCATTGATACCACGAGATGAATGGTGGTTCCGGGGCGCTGATTTTCCAAGACTGCAAATTTTAGCGGTCGGCTTTATAACTTTCTTGTTATTACTCTTTTGGAATAGCGAGTGGGACTTGTGGCGTCAGCTCATTTTCGTGGGTTTAATTGCGGCAATGGCTTATCAACTCAAAATGGTGTTGCCATACACCATGATATGGAAAAAGCAGGTCAAGCAAGTCCAACCCGATCAATTGGATATTGAAAAGCAGTTTTCTTTAATTGTATCCAATGTACTCACACCCAATACCGAATATCACCGTTTAATCAAGCTGATTCAAGAATATCAGCCAGATATCGTCTTGACGCTAGAAACAGATCAAACCTGGCAAAATGAACTCTCCGTAATCGAAGCAGATTATCCATATCGTGTACCTGTTCCATTGGATAACTTATATGGAATGCATCTCTACAGTAAGTTAGAGCTGGCGGATACTGAAGTGAAATTTATTTTAAGTAATGAAATTCCTTCGATTCATACCACAGTGAAATTACGTTCAGGTCAGACCGTACAGCTTTATTGTTTACATCCTAAGCCACCGAGTCCAACTGAGGCGAAAGATTCAACATTGCGTGATGCAGAACTCCTGATCGTAGGTGATCAGATTCAGGATCTGGACGAAAGTTGCATCGTGATGGGGGATTTAAATGATGTGGCATGGTCAAGAACAACGCGGTTATTTCAGCGTATCAGTGGATTACTAGATCCGCGGGTTGGTCGTCATTACGTCAATACTTTTCATGCTGACTATCCATTGTTACGTTGGTCATTAGACCATGTTTTTCATAGTACGGATTTTGCATTGGTTGAAATGAAGCGCTTAGAACATATGGGCTCAGATCATTTCCCCGTTTATGTTGTACTACAAACTGGACGAGAGTTTGAACAAGTTCAACAAGAGTTAGAGCAAACAGCAGAGGATGAAAAAGAAGCGCACGAAGCCATTCAGGACGGGATTCAAAAGGCAGAACGTGAAGAGAAAAAAGTGACAGATGAAATTGCACAAGGCTATAAGGATGGAACGAAGATTGTGTAAATTTATCCTTTTGTAAGCTTTTTCTTACACGGATTGACTCTACTTGCGAGTATACGAATGTATAGAATCATTCTATGATTATTTCATCGGCACAGGGAGTGGGAATGGAATAATCCCAATACGGAAGACGAAGCCGATGGAAAGTCACTATGGATATGGTGCAGGAAAGGAAAGCCACTACAAAATAAAAATATTTTTTTGAAAAGCACAACCTCATAAGCCCGAGTTTTACAGGATGTAGAACTCGGGTTGAGTTTTTATGGATATTCAATTTTTGCCCTTATTCACTTTATAGATTTGTGCTGGATCTTTAAATCAAAGAGTCGGGCCTTTAAATCCAAATCTTAAGTAGCTAATTTACTCTTATTTTAAGGCAATTTACTCAGACATTAGGCGCTATCGTGCGAGATAAAAATTGCTACATATAACGGTGATCTTTAATAATTTACGTTGGTGATCTTTCATAATTTAAGTTTATGTTTCATCAGTCAATATGAAGCCTAAATGGCCATAAATAATGCCTATCTAAGCCATATACAATCTAATCAATACTTAAACTAATGAGCGTCTAGTAAATTTTATCATAACCCTCTGGACGAGTTTTAAAGCGACGATGGAACCACATATATTGTGTGGGTGCTAAACGTAATTGTTCTTCAATGATGAGATTAGTACGAGTTGCATCAGCCACTTCATCATCACTCGGCATATTGTCTAGAGCTGGTTCAATTAAAATACGATATTGTGGATTCGCAATATTCCCAGTTCGATAAAAATAGAGTGGTATTGCTTCCGCTTTAGTGATTTTCATTAAACGGCGGTGTGCCGTTACGGTCGCAGCAGGTATACCAAAGAATGGTGCCATAACCCCTTGCTTTAAACCAAAATCTTGATCTGGACTATACCAAATCATTCGTCCATTTTTGAGCTGACGACTTAAACCACGCATATCATCATGGTCAATCTGATGGGTATAAATAGTTGCACGACAACGGTAGATCAGCATGTCGAGTAGTGGATTATTTTGTGGACGATAAACGACGTCGGGATCAAAATATTGTGAACAGATATAACCACCAGCATCTAATAAAGTGGAATGTGTACCGAGTAGCAGCGCCCCTTTACCTTCAGCTTGGGCTTTTTGAATATGTTCTAAACCTTCAATTGAAATACGACCTTTAAACCATTGTGGACAATACCAAGCATTTAATGTTTCAAAAACACCGACCATTTGGTCAATAAAGACTTGGCGAGTATTTTCGTAAACCAACTCTGGCATCCACTCTGGGAAACAGATTTCTAAATTACGAATGGTGGTTTCACGACGAGATTTCAGGGATCTGAAGGCAATATTTCCCAGTAAAAAAGCCAAACGATGTTGAATTGCCCATGGAAGAATAGCCAAAATCATTAAAAAGAGAATTCCAATCCAAATACCCCAATATTTAGGCAGTAAGAATGACCATTGGAATTTACTGGGTTCGTGATTCGACGCTTTACTCATAACGGTTTAGAACAACATTTTAGTGACTAAGTGAAGTTTAACATGAAGCTTTATTACTGTATAAATTAACAATTTCGATCTGGTCACAGAATATCTGCTTGTTTACTTGCTTATTTGATTGAAAGTCTTCTGGACAATCATTAATTTTAGACATGAAACTTATGAATTGATTTCGGATCAAGTGGAGAGGTATTTAGATGCGTTGTTTAGCAAAGATAGATTTTTCGGCATTTTAGTCTTTTTAATCCTCATTCTATTTTTTCGATCAATATGCCGTAGAGAAAAGATTGCAACCGAAGATGAAAGATCAATCTAAACTTTCCGCTATTAACTAACATCCTATTTTTAATTAGTCATCCATCATTCAAAAGCATAAGATTTGTACCATTCTCAAGATTTAGAGTTGAAGTATGGCTTTCAGTTGGATTTTATTCACGCTTATGGCTGCATTTATGCAAGCTTGGCGGAATGCCTTTCAAAAACAACTCAGTAGTACTGTTGATGTTTGGGGAGTGACTCTGGCGAGATTCATTTTTGGATTTCCTTTTGCGATTCTTTATTTGTCTGCCCTATATCATTTCTCTCCTATTACAGCAGCGGTAACGTTCACACTCAAATTTTGGATTTATATTGTCATTGCGGGTTTAAGCCAAATTTTAGCAACGGCTTTAATGGTGCAACTTTTTAAACAAAAGAATTATGCCATTGGTGTTGGACTAGCCAAAAGTGAAGCGATTCTTGCTGCTGTGATCGGCGTCGTATTTCTTGCAGAGTATTTATCGATTTGGGCTTGGTTTGGTGTTTTGATCGGTGCTTTAGCAATTTTCTTGCTTACGAAAGGTCATCAATTCAGTGGTTTTTCTGCAAAAACCCTATTGATTGGGATTGGTAGCGGTTTGGCTTTTGCCATTACCTCCTTACTTGTACGTGAGGCCAGCTTAGAATTAGCGATGTTACCTCAAATGCACCGCGCAGCTTGGGTCTTGCTTTTGGTGATTGGTTTTCAATGCTGCATTATGCTGAGCTATTTGGGCATATTTAGCCGACAAACACTCTGGGCGATGTACGAGCGAGTTGGACTGACATTCCGGGTGAGTACCTGCAGTTTTTTAGCATCTTTAGGCTGGTTTACGGCCATGAGTATGATGAGCGTCGGCGTGGTAAAAACCTTAGGTCAAATTGAAATTTTATTTAGTTTACTTATTTCGGCATATTTTTTTAAAGAAAAATTAGCACGAAATGAACATGTTGGTTTGGCTCTTGTTGTTCTTGCCGCCATTCTGGTGATTTGGGCATAGTGATAAAATGAACAAGCTTTGATATGAAATTCGAATATGATTATTTTGATGATTAAAATAAATGCCCACTGAAAAATAAAGGTTGAATCAATATAAAAAACTCCGTCATGAAGACGGAGTTTTTTAATTTAAAGCAGTTGAAACTAAGCTATCAAAATGACCAAGGAATTAACCTTTGCTCATTTCTTCAAGTTGTTCCCATTGCTCTAATTTTTCAAGCAATTGCTCATCAATTTCTGATAAGCGTGCAGACAGTTTCATCGCTTGATCATTGTTTGATACAAACAAAGTGCCATCAGCAAGTTTCGCATTAATGTCCGCTTGTTCTTTTTCCAAAGCTTCCATTTCAACAGGTAATTGCTCTAAAGCACGTTGATCTTTATAGCTAAGTTTTACTTTCTTAGGTATCGCAGCGGCAGCAGTTGCTTCTGCTTTGGCTAATGCTTTTTTTACATCACTTTTTTGATCGACTGCAGTTTGATCAGGACGTTGCTCTAAATAATCCTGATAACCACCAATGTATTCATCGATATGGCCTTTACCATCGAAAACCCAAGTTGACGTCACGACATTGTCCATAAATGCACGGTCATGCGAGATCAATAACAGTGTGCCTTTGTACCCGCCAAGCATTTCTTCCAAAAGCTCTAGAGTCACCATATCCAAATCGTTGGTTGGCTCATCCATAACAATTAAGTTTGATGGTTTAAGTAATAG
>JAHLFF010000026.1 GCA_018883945.1 Candidatus Acinetobacter avistercoris | reverse complement strand
GTAGTATTCTCAATAGTTATGGCTCGTTTTCTACGCCAGCATTTGCACCCGTTTTACTCAATATTTCTATGATTGCAGGGGCTTGGTGGTTATCGCCGTATATGGCCGAACCGATTATGGCATTGGGTTGGGCAGTCGTGGTAGCGGGTATTTTACAACTGGCCTTACAAATTCCTGAGCTATGGCGAAAAAAACTACTGATTCCACCAAAAGTCGATTTTAAACATGAAGGTGTCGAGCGCATTTTAAAATTAATGTTGCCCGCTTTGTTTGGTGTTTCTGTCACTCAAATTAATTTGTTGCTGAATACCATTTGGGCTTCATTTATGCAGAATGGATCGGTTTCTTGGTTATATACGGCTGAACGTATGACAGAGCTGCCTTTAGGACTGATTGGTGTAGCGATTGGAACGGTGATTTTACCTGCACTTTCGATGCGTAAAGCGGAACAAGATCAGAATAAATTTAAAGAAATGTTGGATTGGGCAGCTCGAATCATTGTGTTTGCAGGTATTCCAGCCAGTGTTGCATTATTTATGTTATCAACACCAATTATTCAAGCACTTTTTCAACATGGCGCTTTTTCTTTACATGATACCCAAATGACTGCTTTAGCATTACAGTGTATGAGCATGGGCGTATTGGCATTCATGTTGATCAAAGTTTTTGCACCTGGTTTTTATGCTATTCAGGACACCAAAACCCCTGTACGTGTAGGGCTTATGGCGGTGGCTGCGAATGCGATTTTAAATGTAATTTTCATTAGTATTTTTAAATATATTGGCTGGGAAGAGCAGCATATGGCTTTGGCGATTTCTTCTTCAGGTTCTGCGTTGGTAAATGCTGGAATGCTTTACTTTTACTTACATAAACGAAATATTTTCCGTTTTGGACCACATTGGAAAAAATTATTTATACAATTCACCGTAGGTAATGTGGTCATGATTGCTGCACTCTGGTATGGCTTAACTTGGTACGATGGCACACTTGCACCTTGGATTCGCGTACTTGAAGTTTTGGGCTTGTGTGTATTGGGTGTGATTGCTTATGCGTTGGGTCTTTTAATTTCAGGATTTAGACCACGTCAGTTAAAACACTAAATAAGCCGATATGCTCAAAATAAAAAACATCGCGCTTGCGATGTTTTTTTGAGTTCTAAAATCTAAAAACCAGAATATGAGAAAAGCACAAATATAAAAATTAAGGTTGGACTTGTAACAATTCAATATCAAAAATCAGCGTACTATTTGGACCAATCGAGTCACCTGAACCGATTTCGCCATAAGCTAATTTTGCTGGAATAAAGAAGCGATATTTTGCACCTTCTTTCATGAGTTGTAGACCTTCAGTCCAGCCTGCGATGACTTGACTCACTTGAAACTCAACAGGTTGATTTCGCGCAATTGAACTGTCAAAAACAGTTTGATCAATTAAACGACCTTCATAATTCACTTTAACTTTTGAGTTTGCTTTAGGTGTTTTACCTTGACCAGCTTGTACCACTTGATACTGTAAGCCACTTTGTAGTGTGGTTATACCTGCTTTTTGTTCATTTGTTTTTAAGAAGGCCTCACCCGTTTTTAAGTTTTCATTCGCTAAGGCTTGGAACTGCTCAAGTTGTTTGGATTCATTACGTTTTTTGTATTCAGATAACGCTTGAGCCATCTCTTGATCAGTCAAACTCGATTTTTGACCAATAGAACCTTGTTTAAGACCATGAATAAAAGCATCAAGATTGAGATCTTTCAATGTGTCCGCATTGGTACGTCCCATGACATAACCATAACTATAACCGAGTTGATCTTTTTCAGGACTTTTATTATTGACGCTTGCAGCCCAGCTATTCGAAGCGAGAGCTATTAAGGTAAAGCTTAATACTATTTTTTTCATATAAAATATCCAAAAAAGGAGAGCTAAGCTCTCCTTTTATTTGATTTATTTGACTTTAATGAGTTCAACATCAAAAATCAACGTGCTGTTTGGAGGAATAGTACCGGGTACACCTTGTTGACCATATGCCAACTGAGCAGGAATGTATAAAGTGGCTTTTCCACCTTCTTTCATGAGTTGTAAGCCTTCAGTCCAACCAGGGATTACACCATTCAGTGGAAACTCAATCGGTTCACCACGTTCAACTGAACTATCAAATACTTTGCCGTCTAACAATTTACCGGTGTAATGCACTGTCACTACAGACGTTGTTGTCGGCTGTTTACCTGTACCCGCTTGAGTTACTTTATATTGCAAGCCAGAAGCTGTTGTTTTCACACCTTCTTTTTTGGCATTATCAGTCAAGAAGTTTTGATTTTGATGATCGACAGCTTTCGTTTCTTGAGTTTGCTTTTCGAGCATTTGCTTTTGAAACTCAAGATAAGCGGCTTGTAACTCCTCATCCGTATACGCCAGTTCTTTTTTTGCTTTTGAGTCACGAATACCGCTAATAAAAGTATCAAGTTCAACTTCAGGTGGAATCTGACTTGCAACTTCATAACCAAGTGCATAACTAATTTTTTCAACAGGAGATGCATTTTTGCTGACTGAGCTTTTAGAGGCATCTGCTGGGTTTTGTGTTGCGTAATAAACAGGTACAAGTGCAGCACCGCCTAGAATAACTGCAACTGCAATGGGTAAGGCTTTACTCATGAGGTTTCCCAATTTTTTAATCTTAAATGTGCTATTTTTTGATATAGCTATCCCTCAACAGCATATAACGTCCTGTTCAGAAACGATAGACTTATGCTATGAAATCAACTAAAAATAAACAATGAAATAGATGAGCTGGTACTCACTTATTTCACAATAACCTTTGCTTATATTGAAAAAAGCCAGATCCAGATCTGGCTTTTAATTTGAATACGTACGCTTAAGTGCAAAAGATAAATTTAATCTTGATCCTTAGAAGCTTTATAAGCATAAGCGTAATTATAGCCATAACTATAACCTCCAGAACCGCGCTGAATATCATTCAGAATAAAGCCATTCACTTTGACACCGGCTTGTTCAAAACGATTCACTGTTAATTCAAGTTCTTTCATCTGTGTTTTTGCATAACGAGCAATAACCAAATTCACCCCTGTGAATTGAGAAATGATAATACCATCTGTCACGGCCAATACGGGAGGCGTATCAATAATCACATGATCATATTGAGTTGATAGTTCTTCAAGTAATGACTTGAATTTATCTGAACCTAACATTTCAGATGGATTGGTTGGGCTTTTACCTCGACTCATCACATGTAAACCAGGCACTTCAGTTTCACGGATAATATCGTTTAATGTATTTTGGCTATTTAAATACTCTGTTAAACCTGGTGTAACCTCAAGATTAAAATACTTATGTAAGTAACCGCGGCGTAAGTCTGCATCGATAATCAAAACACGCTTATCGCTTTGCGCCAAAATAGTCGCCAAGTTCGTTGAGATAAATGACTTACCGACTTCAGGCGCAGGTCCAGAAATCATAATAATATTATTTCTAGCCGCACTCAGCGCAAACTGAATGGCTGTACGCATACTGCGTAAACTTTCAATCGCAATATCATCACTATTTTTAAGCGCAAGAATAGGAATATTCTTCTTCTTTTTTAAGGATTGAAGACGGCTTTCTTGTTTCGGAGAGCGAGGCACAGTTGCATAAACAGGTAAATCCAACTC
>JAHLFF010000234.1 GCA_018883945.1 Candidatus Acinetobacter avistercoris | reverse complement strand
GTATTGATGGTCGTGATACCAAAACTGTTCGTGCAATTGACGTACAAGTGGGTGTTCTAGATCGTGCACACGGTTCTGCATTGTTCACACGTGGTGAAACTCAGGCGTTGGTAACAACGACTTTGGGTAATACACGTGATGCGTTGATGGTTGATACTCTTGCAGGTACCAAAACTGACAACTTCATGTTGCACTACAACTTCCCTGCATACTCTGTAGGTGAAACTGGTCGTGAATCTGGTCCTAAGCGTCGTGAAATCGGTCACGGTCGTCTGGCACGTCGTGGTGTTCAAGCTGTACTTCCTGCGGCTGACCGCTTCCCGTACGTGATCCGTATCGTTTCTGACATCACAGAGTCAAACGGTTCGTCTTCAATGGCGTCTGTATGTGGTGCTTCATTATCGTTAATGGATGCAGGTGTTCCACTAAAAGCACCAGTTGCGGGTATCGCGATGGGTCTGGTGAAAGAAGGCGAGCGTTTCGCAGTGCTTTCTGACATCTTGGGTGATGAAGATCACTTGGGCGATATGGACTTTAAAGTAGCTGGTTCTGCAAACGGTATTACTGCGCTACAAATGGACATCAAGATCGAAGGCATCACTGAAGAGATCATGGAATCTGCATTGAACCAAGCTTATGCGGGTCGTATGCACATCCTGAATGAGATGAACCAGGTGATTTCACGTGCGCGTCCTGAAATTTCGATGCACGCACCGACATTCCAGGTAATCAACATCAATCCGGATAAAATCCGTGATGTGATCGGTAAAGGCGGCGCGACCATTCGTGCGATTACTGAAGAAACCAAAGCGGCAATCGATATCGAAGATAACGGTACAGTTCGTGTATTTGGTGAAACTAAAGCGGCTGCGCAAGCGGCAATTGCAAAAATCCAGGCACTTACTGCTGAAGTTGAGCCAGGTACCATCTATGCAGGTAAAGTCATTCGTATCGTAGAATTTGGTGCGTTTGTAAACATCCTTCCAGGTACGGACGGTTTACTTCACATTTCTCAAATCTCGAACGAGCGTATTGCGAATGTGGCAGATGTTTTAAAAGAAGGTCAGGATGTGAAAGTACAGGTTGCGGATGTTGATAACCGTGGTCGTATTAAACTGACTATGAAAGACATCGAACAAGCATAATTGATTGCATATTCACATGGCTGAGTCCATGTGAATAAAAGATCAGTAAAAGCCCTGTACTTTGCCAAGGTGATTGCTTTGGCAGGTACAGGGCTTTTTTGTACCTTATTTTAAGCTGCGTAGTCATGAAGACTTATAAATAAAAGCATTATGTGATTGCTTAAGGTTTCAGCCCGACTCATAATTTTAAGGCTGATAGATAAAGTGGCTTAAGTTTCTATTCAGTCATAGAGCAATTAAAATAGTGAATAGAGAATAGTTTTAATGAAAATTTATTATTTTTATCAGCGTCTTTCAGATCATTATCTTTCTGTACAAAAAGAACGCATTACAGATGCTGAAACTCAACTTGAATTTATCTGGATTGATTGCACCCGCATAGATGTTGTAAATCGTGTAGAAACTTGGCAAAAAGAAATATATCAACATGCTCATATGTCTTTAAATGAATTTCATGTAAAAGATATTTTAAATTTAGAGCATCCCTGTTCATTTGATACGATGGATGATTATAACTTGCTGATTTTCCGTAAGCTCATTACTCCGGATGATGAGATAGGGACGACAGATGAACAGCATGAACAAATGTTTGGTCTGGCTACCACACCTGTCAGTTTTATTATCACGCCGCAAGTTCTGGTTACGGTACGTGAACAAGGAAATAAAGTCCTACAAAACTATATTTCCCGGATTGAGCTAAATTTTATTCATTCTAACAGGGAACAGAATAAGTCACGTAAACTTCCAGCTTCACCTTTTGATTTGTCCTTGCGCCTACTAAACAGCATGGTGGATGGTTATCTGGATTTGCGTGTACCGCTGACCCGACGGGTTGGATTCTGGCAGCAAGAATTATTGCAAGGGCGTCGCCGATTTAAGAAATGGGATCAGTTATTACAAGAAAGCATCTCGTTTCAGCAGGTTGAAGATTTATGTGAAGAGCAGATTGATACTCTACAAGAATTCAGGGATGAAATTATAGATAATTACCCACATGCGAAAGGTAAGAAAAAGTCTGAACGACTGGATATATTGCTAGTCCGTATCAATGATTTGATCAGTCATGTGGAGCGAATTCAGAAACATATTGTTCGTCTGCGTGCTTCGATCCAAGCTACTATAGATTTACATTTTTCTGCAATCGCCAACCAAACCAATGAAAACATGCGTATATTGGCCATTATCACGGCCATCTTCGCACCTTTGAGCCTGTTAACTGGTATTTATGGGATGAATTTTGAGTTTATTCCAGGTTTGAAATCTCCCACCGGATTTTGGATAATGCTAATCGTCATGGGTATTACGACCATATTATTAATCTATTATTTTTATCGCAGACACTTGGTGGGTTTGGGCGAGAAAAGCGTGATTGATCTGTTAGCACAGCAAAATAAAGATCAACACATCAACCTGCTCTGGTTGCTGGACTATAAGCCCATCAGGCAGTCTGTCAAAAAAACCGTAGAAAAAGTCGAAAAACTGACCAAATTAAAATAAATACAGTGATATCTTTTTTATATACAAAGATAACATTTTTAAGCATAGCCAAGCGGATTCAAACGTTACGCACAATGTGCAGAATGATCCTAGCTTGGCTTGCCTGGCTCCTACTTAAGACAAGTTTCCTGCCTCAGCCGTTTGCGTCAGTATTTTATATATTTCGTCTTTTATTTTTAACTTCTTACGCTTAATCAGTTCAATATCACTATTGATCTGATTTACTGGATCCAGTTCCAGCTGAGTGATTTGCTTGTCCAGTTCACTATGCTCCTCAAATAACTTGGCAAAGTGTGGATCTTCCTCCCGAAGCTGGACAATTAAATCGCGATATTCGGGGAACATGTATTTGATTTTCTTATTACAATCTTTGGTTTTCATAGTAACTCTAATACTCTCATTTTAAAATTAAATAGATAGCTCTGAGCTACCGCAAAAGCATGCAGATAGACAGAGCATTAGAGGATTTACTTGAGTTGCAAATGTTTAACCTCACGGCGTAACTCTTGCACTTCATCGATCAAATCCAGCATCATGGCAACTGCAGTAAACGAAGCATCGAAATCGCGTTGCAGACGGTAGGCGCGTTGTGCGCGTGATATATCTTCACCCAGGAAGATACTGTGCTGGGTTTTGGAACGGTCCGGCAATATTCCATATTCAATCAGTTGCATGACCCATTCCGGGCTTTGTCCGCATGCTTCGGCAAAGTGAGCCAGGTCAAATGAACGATCATCCACAATTTCCGATGGAATATAACCGTGTGAAAAACTTTCTTGGTATTGAATCGTAGTCATGGATCTACTCCTTAAACCGCCTAACTATGCAAAATGAAAGGAAAATTACGGTGCTGGTATAAAGCACCATCTTTTTCCTGATCTGCATATTTGGCATGATGATTCAGCTGATCATAAATGCAGAGAGAATATACGGGAGCATGCAATGATGCGGCCTCTCTGACCAAATCTGCTTCAGTAGCATCTAAATACAAAAGGATGGAGGCTGAACCTGTTTTTATAGTTTTATATTCGATCAGCAGGGCACGTATATTGACAAAGCTGCGATGAACAGGTGGCACCAAATGAGGATGACATAACAGCCCGAAAGGCAGAATTGATGTTGAACGAGGCTGAAGATTGATCATCATATATACATGAATAAAAAATAACCGTCTTCAATCCATTATTATAATTTTCCGCCCTAGGAAACAGTTTTTATTTGTACCTTCTTGTTTCAAATCATGACAAAGTAAAAAGCCCCTGAAAACAGGGGCTTTAAAATCTATATTTTAAATTAATATTTTACCCAGGTTACACTGCGTCCGATCACTGATACGCCGACGTAACCACGTAAGGTCAGACGTTTACCATTCGTGCTTAAGCGTGCTTTACCTTTGTATACTTTGCCGCTGATCGGATCGAGCACTTTGCCATCATGGTATTCACGCGGTTTTTTTGGATCTGCTTTAAAATCCCAGATAAATGGCAAACCTAGGAAAGGCTTGTTCTTGAGCTGACCTGGACACTTATGGCAGATCCCCATTTTTTCTGCACCTGGCAGGCTGCGTGTTTCAACAATAATTCCTTCATAGCTACCATCCGCTTTCTTGCGAATTTCTACATCTGCACGGGAATAGCCAGATTGATCATCAATGGTTTTCCATTTACCCACTAGCGGATCTTCATAGGCAAAGGCCAAACTTGAAACTACGGCCAAACTCATCCCCATTACTAGAGTATTCAATAATTTCTTCATAACATGCCTGTTGGTAAGATAATCTATTCGTTTTAGAATTATTGCTCTAATTTATTTTAAAAGTGTAATTAAATCAAGAAAATAAAATGTGATTATTTTCTCTTAAATTTTCTGAAAATGAGAAATGTTAGGCTTTTATTGATGTGAATAATATCGCAATTTAAGTAGAGGTCTGGGGTGAGATTTACCAGAGAGTGAAACTTAAGGCAGGGGCGAATTTTCTACTGTAAGGACATACTTTTTTCTATTCTTCAGCGTTGTAGAGATTCAAATGGAAAAAAAGCATTCCTGAAGAATGCTTTTTAAAACAGAGAAGTAGGGTTGGTTAGCTC
>JAHLFF010000233.1 GCA_018883945.1 Candidatus Acinetobacter avistercoris | reverse complement strand
GTATTGTATTGCTCACGGAAACGATTGAACTTGACTTCTGATTCCTCAAGTTGCTGTTTAAGTTCTGGCAGCTGTTTGTCTAGAAAACTTAAAGTTTGGTTAGATTCTAAAGACTTGCGTTGAATATTCTGTATTTGATAGACGGATAAAACATTATTTAGAACTTGAGTAATATGTTTCCTATCATCGCCATTATAATTTAGACCAATAACACCAGAATTTTTTCCCCTCTCAGCTACGCTATAGTTACTTTTGAAGAACTGCATTGCTGTAGGTAGTGCAAGTTTAGTAATAGTAAATGTTTCTTTAAACGGAGATTTACTAAATATTACAATTTCCCAAAGTCCCTTAGAGTCTATGGTTTGATTGCTGGAATTCAATTGACCTTTAAATATCACTTCATCTTTATAAGAGAAAGTAAACTGGTTGTTATCCGTGAATTTTAACTCTAATTTTTTATCTAGATAGTAATTTGGAATTTTTAATGTTTTGATTAAGAAGGCTTGATTTTTCTTTTGGAAAACCACCATATCCTTTTTATACAGAACTTCAGCTTTGTCATTTTGAATCAGACGATTAAATAAAGTATTACTATTATCTTTAATTTGGATATCAAGGTGTAAATTTTGAATGGTTTGTCCCAAAATCATGCGTGAGTTTAAGATTTCAATCTCAGCATCTGCGGGAGATTTTCCACCCATTCCTCCGGGAATAGCATCACTCAACCCACCCAAGAGGGCAGCAGCTCCAGCGCCTTTATTATCCTCTACTAGAACCATTGCATCAGCAGAATAAATTGAGGGAGTAACACGTAAATAAAGTAATGCGAAGGTTAAGCTCAGTATGATACAAAGCGCGATCACTTTCCATTGTGCAATTAACGAAAAAAATAATTCTTTTAAGTCAATGGTATCGTCATTAGTACTTGAATTTTGATTCATGGATAAACTACTAGATAAAATTAAATATGTGATTGCCAATCCGAAACATAAGATTCGATGTTATTACATGTTTCTTCAAAAAATGCTTGATCAAGCTTATAAGGATCTGGAACATTGTGACCTTGCCAATGTCCTAAACGAAATACTTTACCTTTAGCAAATGGCCAAGTCTTTTCTATATGTTTTTGTTGATTTGAACTCATCACTAAAATTAAATCTGCGGTTTTGAGTAAGTGGCCATCAATTTGTTTTGCGACATGTGAGCTTATATCAATTGATTTTCTTGCCATACTTGCAATGGCCTTATCATCAGCACTATGGCCTACCATGGCAGAAAGACCAGCAGACTCAATATGTAAGTTAGGATGATTTTTCTTGAGAAAAAACTCACCCATTGGACTACGACAAATATTTCCCACACAGACGACTAAAATATTCCGAATTTGCATATTTTATTTACCCAGTTGGTCAAAGCTATAGAGTGCACTAGAGAACGGAATAATCTGGTTAACAATACGTTGCCAGCGCGTTAATCCAGTCGCATCAATATAAACGATGTCATTTTTTTTCATTTCGAATTGATTGGCTAAGCCCAAATTACCAAAACTGCTTAAATTCAAGTGATACACAGTGGACTGCTTGGTGGCTAAATCGGTGCGCATTACATAGATTTTAGCCGCACTTGCGGAGTAAGGATTAATTCCTTCACTTTCACCCAAAACATCACTTAAGGTCATACCTTGGTCACGTAAAGCCAGCGCTTGGCTTTTACTCGACTCACCCATAACATAAAGCTTTTGATTCTGTTTAGTATTCACAAAAATAGTATCATTCGGTTGAATCAGTAAATGATGTAAAGATAGGCCTTGTTTCTCTAGTTGTAGTACATTGAGGTCAAAAGTTTGACCCTCCCGGATCAATTGAATGTTGGTATTGTCACCTGTTTCAGTATTAATACCACCTGCCTGTCCGAGTGCTGTATAGATGCTAATGGGCTGATCATTTAGCGTATATTGGCCACTACGCATGACTTGTCCATTGACAAAATAGCGACGACCTTCATAAGACAATACTCGAACTACTACATCCGGATGTTTCAAATAGCGTGCAAATTGACTGCGTAAAAAACGATTGGTTTCAGCCAGTGTTTTCCCGGCTACCCGTACCTGTCCCACTAAAGGTAATTGTATGTTGCCACTAGAGTCTATGGGATAACCTGCAGCTTTTACATTTGAAATATCCTGAATAGGGGGGGTAATTTCCGGATAGGCCCAAAGTTGGATTGAGAGAACATCACCTGAACTCAATTTATAGACTTGTTGATGCTTGTTAAATAAGTGAAAAATAGTATTGGAATTCTGAGCGTTATTGAGTTCGATACGAGGAATATTGTCTTGCGTAATTTGTATGACTGAAAGCTCTGCGCCTTGATCGGTTCTGTAATTACCTTGAGGAGGCAAATCATAGGTTTGCAAACCGGAAGTAAGCGTACAACCAGAAAATAATATTGAAATAGTGAATAAAATGGATGTGCGTTGATACTTCACATTCAAGCCCTTAATTTTAATACATCGTTATTAGGAAAGGATTGTAGTGCAAAATCTAATTATTGAATATCTTCAAAACATTTTTAATTTACATTTTTAATTTAGTTATCTGATTTTTATATTTATTTTTTTATTTTTTTGATGATTGGTTAAAATTTAATACTGTATTAATATCTTTTTTTTAATTTATGTCTACAATAGCTGCAAAATTTTATACTCCTGTTGGTAAAATTCTTAAAAAGAAATTTAAGGTCATATAAATGAAAATTCTTGTCACTGGTGGCGCCGGTTTTATTGGTTCAGCAGTCATCCGTCATATTATTCAAAACACTAATAATCAAGTTTTTAATATTGATAAATTGACTTATGCAGGAAATTTAGAATCGTTAAGAGAAATTGATCAGCATCCGAGCTATCAGTTCAAACAAATTGATATTTGTGATACAGAACAAATTACAGCTGCAATAGATGCTTTTCAACCGAATGCAATTATGCACTTGGCTGCAGAGTCACATGTAGACCGCTCAATTGATGGCCCAGCAGCATTTATTCAAACCAATATTGTGGGAACTTATACTTTACTCGAAGCTGCTCGAAAGTACTGGATGAGTCTTGACGTTGAGGCACAACAGAACTTTCGTTTTCATCATATTTCAACTGATGAAGTTTATGGTGACTTAGAAGGCACGACAGATTTGTTTACAGAAACAACTTCATACGCGCCAAGCTCTCCATATTCTGCCTCTAAAGCCAGTTCGGATCATTTGGTACGTGCTTGGCATAGGACCTATGGTCTGCCAGTAATTGTGACTAATTGTTCAAATAATTATGGTCCGTATCACTTCCCCGAAAAGTTAATTCCATTGGTGATTCTAAATGCACTGGATGCTAAACCTTTGCCTGTATATGGTAATGGTCAGCAAATTCGGGATTGGTTATTTGTAGAAGATCATGCACGTGCTTTATATAAAGTGGTGACCGAAGGTGTAGTGGGTGAAACCTACAATATTGGTGGTCATAATGAAAAGCAGAATATAGAAGTGGTCAAAACCATTTGTAAAATTTTGGAT
>JAHLFF010000232.1 GCA_018883945.1 Candidatus Acinetobacter avistercoris | reverse complement strand
AGGAGTTTGTTAAGTAGTTCTATGCCTTTAGAACTAATATTTAATGCATAAGCACGTTGATCTTCTTGACAAGGTAGACGAATAAGTAATTCATTTGAACATAAACGTTTAACTATGTCCGTGATGGTATTACGATCAAGAAATAAATGCTCAGCTAGTTCACTTTGTTTCAATCCAGGGTTTTTTGCAACGATTACTAGTACCGCTTTTTGCCTTGGTGTAATTGACTCGGTCGCAAATTCATGACTGAAGATATCTTCAGCTATAAAATGAGCCCGTCGTAGTAGATGGGAAATAATATCATTTAAATGAAAATCATTAAGTATAGTTTGCACTTCCGGAGTAAACTTGGGTTTTTCGTTTGTCAAAATCTGACTCTATAATGATGATAATAAAAAAAATATACTTGTATTGCTCAAGAAATGAAAGTAATAATTGTGACGTACAAGTACTAACTTAGATAAAAATAGTCATTGTTTATAGCATTTCAACATTGTATCTGGACCCACCAATTAAGTTTATTTTTTAATTCCAACTTGTGAAATACTATATATAGTATTTTTATTAAAAACATAATACTACATATAGTTTTTTCTTCTTTTCCTGAGTCTGTAAATAATATATTAAAAGTTATTGACACGTAGATAAAAGCAGTATAATTTTTAGCTAATGTAGTACGTATACGTACTAAAAAAGGATTTTGGTATGAGTATAGATAATCAAAATATTGATCAACAGACGAAATGGATTTCAGTCAAAAATAATGCATTACCAGCCGCAAAATTTAAATATACCCCTGTGGTTCTTGCTGGGGACTTTATCTTTGTATCTGGTCTTATTGGCTTGGACAGAGAAACAGGTCGTTTAGTTGAAGGCGGATTAAGCCAACAGACTCGGCAGATCTTAAAAAATCTTGAAAATCTATGTTTAGACATAAATGTAGAACTTAAACAATTAATGTTAACACGAGTCTATTGTACTGATTTTTCTGAATTTCATTATTTCAATGATGTTTGGGAAGAATTTTTTAAAGAAAAGATCCCACCAGCGCGTACATCTTTGGGTGTATCAGCCTTACCGTTGGGGGCTCTAATCGAAATGGAATTTCAATTTGTCGTCTAAGACAGGGTATTTCGAAATAAAGAATACGAAGAAAAAAATTAATTGAAGGGAGAATCAATATGGCGAATGGTGAAATTATAAGTGGCTTTCTTGCGCCACACCCACCACATATGTTGTATGCGGAAAATCCAGTACAAAATGAACCGCGTTCACAGGGTGGTTGGGAGCAGTTGCGCTGGGCATATGAGCGTGCCAGAACAAGTTTAGAAGAATCAAAACCTGATGTATTACTGATCCATTCTCCGCATTGGATTACTTCGGTCGGTCATCATTTTATTGGGGTACCTAACTTAAAAGGTAAATCTGTCGACCCGATTTTTCCCAATTTATTCCGCTTTAATTACGACTTGAATATTGATGTGGAATTGGCTGAAGCCTGCTGTGAAGAAGGTGCCAAAGCGGGTCTAGTTACTAAAATGATGAGAAATCCATCTTTTCGTGTTGATTATGGCACTTTAGTAACTCTACATATGATTCGTCCGCAATGGGATATCCCTATTGTTTCAATTTCTGCAAATAATACCCCTTATTATTTGAGTACAGAAGAAGGTTTGAGTGAGATGGACATCTTAGGTAAAGCCACTTATGAAGCGATCAAAAAATCAGGAAAACGCGCAGTATTACTTGCGAGCAATACCTTATCACATTGGCATTTTCATGAAGAGCCATCACCACCTGAAGATATGACCAAAGAGCATCCACAATCCTTGATTGGGTATCAATGGGATATGCGCATGATTGAACTGATGCGCCAAGGTCAGATGACCGAAGTTTTTCGTTTATTACCACAATTTATTAACGAAGCTTTTGCGGAGGTCAAGTCCGGTGCTTTCACTTGGATGCATTCGGCAATGCAATATCCTGAGTTAGCAGCTGATTTCTATGGGTATGGAACGGTTATTGGTACAGGCAATGCGGTGATGGAATGGAATCTTCTCAAAGCAAAAGTACTTGATCAAATACGATAAAAATTGCGCTTTAAATCGATAATCAGTAAATAAAAATTATGGATGATCAAAAATGACAGTAGTTTCAGCTTTTTTAGTACCCGGCAGCCCACTACCGCACTTATGTCCAGATGTGCCGAATTGGAAAGTTTTTAAGGATGCAATGCAGCAAGCAGGAGCATCATTGCGTCAGTCTAAACCGGATGTTGTTTTAATTTACTCGACTAAATGGTTTGCAGTCTTAGATGAATTATGGCTGACCCGACATCATAGTGAAGATGTCCATGTCGATGAAAATTGGCATGAGTTTGGCGAGCTGCCATACAATTTATATTGTGATAGCGAAGTTGCGCAGACCTGTGTTGAACAATCTACAGCGCAGGGAATTAAGTCACGCGGTGTCGATTATGACAAATTTCCAGTCGATACAGGCACAATTGTGGCTTCGCAAGCAATGGGAATTGGCGGGGAAGACTTACCTTTGGTCAGTGCATCCAACAACTTATATCATTCTGGTGAAATGACCGAAAAACTGGCCCACATTGCGGTCGAGAGTGCCAAGCTACATAACAAGAGAGTTGCGATTGTTGCAGTTGGCGAACTGTCATCTAGTGTATTTACTACGACAATTGATCCAGCACAAGATCATATCGTGCATGCAAAAGAAGATGAGTGGAATCGTAAAATTCTAAAGCTTATCGAGCAAGGTGATGTACAAAAATTGAATGAACTTTTGCCAGACTACGTCAAAGAAGCCAAGGTTGAAATGGGTTTTAAGCATTTGCATTGGGTTTTAGGTGCGTTACAAAACAAGTTTAGCTCAGCCAGAATTTACCACTACGGCCCAATTTATGGTAGTGGAGCAGCTGTTATTGAATTTTTAATTTAGTCAGCCTGACTAGAAGTAATAGTACGAAGCTCCTATAGAGCTCTCACAAGAATAGCGGACATGTAAATAGCTCTAAGTCATGACTGGCTTGTCATATCCCTGATAATTCATCCCTTTTAATACCATGGGAAACTAAAATGAAAAAAGGATTTTTAACCTGCAGTTTATCCGCAGCAGCACTCGCTTTGTCTAGTAGTCAGGTTTTTGCAACAACGACTTCTGATCAATGGACCTTCCACCTACGAAATATTTATGTCGATCGTGATTTTGATTCAGCCGAAGTTAAAGATAGTGGCAGTTGGTCTCAATCTGCCTCTCTTTTTTACAAATCTAACATGTTAGATACGCCTCTGAAAATGGCCGATCAGCCAGTCAAAGTTGGGGTTGATGCATCTATACAATATGCCGTTCGTTTAAGTAAGGATAGGCATGTTTCAGACTCTATATTGCCTTTTGATCCAGTCACCCAATCACAGGCCTCTGATTTTCTTAAACGAGGAGCAACCCTTAAAATTGGCTATGATCAAAGCCTAATAAGAGTAGGTGAGCTTTGGCTAGATAAGCCGATTACTTCGGTTGACCGAAGTCGTCAATTATTTACTTCTTACTGGGGAACTAATCTTCAATCACAGATTAATGATCAACTTAAAGTTGAAATCGGACGTGTAAACAAGGTATCTCCTCGGAATGAGGAAGATTTTCGAAAATTTTCTATGACCGTAAATGGTACCAAGTATGAATCTGATGGTCTAGATTATCTGGATTTACGCTACCAGTTTTTACCAAACCTGAAGGGTGAGTATTATTTTGGTCATTTAGATAACCTCTATGATATGCACTACGTTGGACTTGAACATGATTGGAAAACATCAAATTTAACGATCAATTCCAAAATGAAATACTTCAACACACAAGAAGACAATTCCAATCTTAATATTGATGCAGAAAACTTTTCAATTTTAGAGACACTAAAAGTCAATAATCATAGTTTAGGGTTAGGCTATCAGCAGATTAATGGAGATTCAGCTTTTCCATTACCAGATGGGTTTTTGCCTGAACTATATTTTATCAACTGGAATTCCAGCGGATTTTTTAAGCAAGATGAGAAATCCTATCATGTAATTTATGGTTATGATTTTAAAAACCATATCCCGGGTTTTAATACATTATTAAAATATACTTATGGTCATAATTTTAAAGCTAAAGATGGTAGTAAAAATAATGAAAGTGAATCGAATGTGATTCTGAATTACGACTTTCAACAGCCAGCTTTAAAAGGTTTTGGTATGCAGTTGATCCTGATTGATTACCAGGTGAAACACGGTAATGATTTATCAGAGAGCCGTGTCCTTGCGAATTACAAAAAGAGTTTTTAATTAGATATTAGAGAAGAAAAGATGAGACGTCGAATTCAGATTTTCAAAATATCCAATTTTATTGCTATTTAAAATATTTTTATAAACTCTTCTCTCAGGGAAAAATTAATCAACCTTGAGAGGAACTTAAAAGTGTTAAAAAAGATGATGAAACCAATCCGTACGATTTTAATTGCCAATCGTGGTGAAATAGCCATTCGTATTATGCGTGCTGCCTCAGAAATGGGAATACGTACAGTCGCAATTTATGCCGAAGAAGATAAAAATGCACTCCATCGTTTTAAGGCAGATGAATCTTATCACGTGGGAAAAGGACAAAAACCAATTGCTGCCTATCTGGATATCTCAGACATTATTCGGATCGCCATAGACGCCAAAGTAGATGCTATTCATCCCGGTTATGGTTTTTTGTCTGAAAATCCAGAGTTTGCTGAAGCTTGCGCAGTATCAGGTATTCGTTTTATCGGGCCAAAGCCTGAGGTGATGCGTCAGTTAGGTAACAAAGTCATGGCACGTAATGTTGCTGTCATCGCAGGAGTTCCTGTCGTACCTGCCACCGGGGCATTACCTGAAGATATTGAATCATGTAAAAAAATGGCCGCTGAAATCGGTTATCCATTGATGCTGAAAGCCAGTTGGGGTGGTGGTGGTCGTGGCATGCGTGCAATTGAAAGTGAACGAGAACTGGCAGATGCCATCACGGTTGCCCGTCGCGAAGCCAAGTCGGCATTTGGCAATGACGAAGTATATCTGGAAAAGCTAATTCGACGTGCTCACCATGTTGAAGTTCAGATTTTGGGAGACCAAACCGGCAATATCGTGCATTTATTTGAACGGGACTGCTCGGTGCAACGCCGCAACCAGAAAGTAGTTGAGCGTGCGCCTGCACCTTAT
>JAHLFF010000231.1 GCA_018883945.1 Candidatus Acinetobacter avistercoris | reverse complement strand
CTATGCAGCAGAGCCAAATAGACAGCAATGGGTAAAATGATACATAGATCCCACCAAAATCCGCCTAAATGATCTGTTTGAAACTTACGTCTTAGAAAAAAATAAATTGGATAAGCAACCGCGACATAGGCAGTTTCCCAAGCAATTGCACCTATACGCCAAATTTCATGCCCTACCCCAATAACTGCAAATAGAACTGCCGCCATCTGCCAGTAGCTCAGCTTTTCTTTGTATAAAACACAACCGAATAAAACCATAACGAGAGGAAGTAAAAAATACCCCAATGAAACCTCTAGTCCACGCCCATTAATAGGTCCCCACAAAAACAACCAAAGCTGCGTCGTACATAAAAAGGAGCTGATGAGCAACCAAATAAAAAGACTTGGTTTCTGTATTATTCGCTTAAAAATTGCAGTGATATATTTTAAATCACCTGACCACCACATAAATAACGTCAAAAATGGCAATGTGGACAGCATCCGCCAAGCAAACGTTTGCTCACTATCCAGCGGCTTTAAAAAATGGGTGAAAAAATACAACACACCAAAAGTCACTGATGCTAAAACAGATAATGCAACACCTTTATACATTTTATATTCCAACATCAGTCGAAAAGGCATTATACCGATTAGGCTTTAATGATGTTTTATAAAAAGCATTTTCGGCTTATCACTTCCATAAAAAAAGCCATGAAAACATGGCTTTTACAACTCTCATCTCTGTTATTCAGTGGTTTGTTTGGTATTAATGACATCTCCTAAATCATAACCCACTGATTTTGCATAATCTAGATACTCTTTGACCACTTTTTCATTGGGCTGATTTGTTCTAGACAGTACCCACATATACTTTCGGTCTGGCTCGCCCACCAATACAGTTTGATAATCTTCATCTATTTTCAAGATCCAGTAATCACCCCGACCAAATGGCAACCAGCGAATTGCACTCGGTAAAAAACTGACTTTCAATTTCGTATTAAACGGCGAATTTTGAATATATGCTTCGCCTAAAGATTGAGTTAAGGTACCATCTTTCATGACACATTTATTGTCTACATTTACGTTGCCATTTTCATTCAAGGTATAAGTAGCAGTTACATTACGATCACATTTATTTTGAAAGGAAAGTGGTTTTCGTGCGACTTCATACCAAACACCCAAATACCGATCTAATTCTACTTTATCGACTGTTTTTAAAGGTTTATCTTTCGCATACACCATCGTCGCAGCACCCAAACCGATGAGCAGTGCGCCACCCAATGCAATTTTACTCACCCTAAAGCTCGCTTTTGGGAGATTTTTAATCGTCATTATAGAACCCCTTTATGTTTATGCTTAAAAGTATCGAACAATAAATAAAGTAACGGCAAACAAAATTGAGAACTGTTGCCGTTATGTAATGATTTTGAAGCATTATTTTTAGAATACTATTGCAGCATTTGTGCTTTCAGGCGAACAATTTCATCTCGCAAGCGAGCTGCTTCTTCAAATTGAAGTTCTTTCGACGCCTTAATCATTCCCTTTTCAAGTTTTGATAAATGCTTCGACAATAGTTTAGGATTTGACAAAATATGAAGCTCATCAGCACTTAAAGCTTTACTTTGATCGACGATCTGACCTTCAATCTGATCATCAGTTAAATCTTCACCTGTATCAAATTCTTTAACCGCTTGTCTAACGGTCGAACGAGGGGTAATGCCATGCTCTAAGTTAAATTGAATTTGCTTGGTTCGACGACGATCAGTTTCACTGATCGCTCTTTGCATTGAATCAGTAATACGGTCCGCATACAAAATTGCCTTACCATTGATATTTCGAGCTGCGCGACCTATCGTCTGGATCAAAGATCTTTCTGAACGTAAAAAACCTTCTTTATCTGCATCCAAAATCGCGACCAAAGAAACCTCGGGCATGTCTAAACCTTCACGCAGCAAGTTAATACCGATAATGGCATCATAAATACCCGTACGAAGATCATGGATAATCTTCACACGCTCAACGGTATCAATGTCTGAGTGTAAGTAAGCAACTTTAATTCCATATTCCTTTAGATATGACGTTAAGTCTTCCGCCATACGTTTGGTTAGCGTAGTCACCAAGACACGTTCATTTTTTTCACGGCGATTATTAATTTCCGAAAGCACATCATCAACCTGCGTTAATACAGGACGAATTTCGATGACAGGATCAATCAAGCCTGTAGGTCGTACCACTTGCTCTGCGATTTGTACTGATTTTTCAAGTTCATATTTTGCAGGTGTCGCACTCACGAAAATCGTAGTCGGAATAATTCGTTCCCACTCTTCAAATTGCATTGGTCGATTATCTAATGCACTCGGCAAACGAAAACCATAATTAACCAAGTTTTCTTTACGTGAACGATCACCTTTATACATTGCACCAATTTGTGGAACTGTCACATGTGACTCATCAATAATGAGCAAAGCATCTTCTGGTAAATAGTCAAATAACGTCGGTGGCGCCTCACCTGAAGGACGACCCGATAAATGTCTTGAATAGTTTTCAATACCGTTGGTATAACCGAGCTGCTG
>JAHLFF010000230.1 GCA_018883945.1 Candidatus Acinetobacter avistercoris | reverse complement strand
GATTGGGGCTCAGTATTTAAATAGACCATGATTTCTTTTCAGTATTACTAAATCTATGATTAATAATACAAATAATGAGGTAGGTTAAAGTAATTTTTTTATTTTTCGAAGTCTTGGCACAGAAATTGAATCACTCCAAGCAGATGTAAAACAAGACAAGCATGAAACATGCACCATTATAAAGTTTGGAGAAAATCTGATGTTCCAACGCAATTTATTTTCAAAAAGTATTTTAGCCGTAACTATGGCAGGGGCTGTTACATTAACAGGATGTTCAAAATCAAATGATGCAGCACCAACAGGTGAGAGTGAGCCAAAAGCAGCCGCCAGTGGTGACACGATTAAGGTCGGTATCCTGCATTCATTGTCAGGCACGATGGCAATCTCCGAAACATCACTCAAAGATACTGCCTTAATGGCTATTAAAGAAATTAATGCCAATGGCGGTGTGCTCGGTAAAAAATTAGAGCCTGTGGTCGTTGATCCTGCATCTGACTGGCCGCTATTTGCAGAGCAAGCACGGCAGTTGATTACCCAAGACAAAGTTGCGGTGATTTTTGGTGCATGGACATCGGTATCGCGTAAATCTGTTTTGCCCGTTGTTGAAGAACTCAATGGTTTATTGTTCTATCCCGTACAGTATGAAGGCCAAGAACAATCAAAAAATATTTTTTATACCGGTGCTGCACCAAACCAACAGGCCATTCCTGCGGTGGAATACTTGATGAGTGAGGAAGGAGGTAAGGCTGAGCGTTTTGTATTGCTCGGTACGGACTATGTGTACCCACGGACCACCAACCAGATTTTACGTGCTTTCTTAAAGTCTAAAGGCGTTGCAGATGCCGATATTATGGAAGAATACACTCCATTTGGTCATAGCAACTATCAAACTATTGTGGGCAATGTGAAGAAATTTGCAGCCGGTAAAAAGACTGCCGTGATCTCCACCATTAATGGTGACTCGAATGTACCGTTCTATCGTGAATTGGGTAATCAGGGCATTAAAGCTTCTGATATTCCAGTGATGGCGTTCTCGGTGGGTGAAGAAGAACTGCGTGGTATTGATACCAAACCATTGGTGGGACATTTAGCCGCATGGAACTACTTCATGTCAGTGAAAAATCCAGGTAATACTGAATTTATGAACAAGATGAAGCAGTATGCGGTGGAATACAAACTGCCAAATGCAGCCAAGTTTGTGACCAATGACCCCATGGAAGCGACTTATGTCGGTATCAATATGTGGAAGCAAGCGGTTGAAAAAGCGGGCAGCACAGATGTCGATAAAGTGCGCGAAGCGATGGCAGGTCAGGAATTTAAAGCACCATCGGGTTATACCCTCAAAATGAATGCAAGCAACCATCACTTACACAAGCCAGTCATGATTGGTCAGATTCGTGGTGATGGTCAGTTTGATGTGGTCTACAAAACATCTCAAACTATTCAAGCAGAGCCTTGGAGCCCGTACATTCCTAAATAAGACCTATCTTTTGCCTGCTACAGCCGTAGCAGGCATTCCCTGATTTTTTTCTTACTCTCCACGGAAAACTTCCAATGGAATAGGGGTGTATATAATGAATATTCGTGTGAATATCGCCACTATTTTTCTGTTGTTTATACAAATATTTTGTATGCAAATGGCAACAGCAGAAACCTCTTTACAAGACAATAATTCAACCATAGCGATACAACAACAAGATGCGATTCAGCAATTTGTGCAAGGTGATTTTGCTCAACGTCGTGCTTTACTCAATCAATGGCCAGGCAGTATTGAACAGTTAGATCAGCTTGCAGAATATGTTGAAAACAACCAGCTTTATAGCGGTTCTCAAGGACAAACTTATATTTTAGAAGCCGATAATCAGTTGCTCAGTTATCCAAGTTTAGATGTCGTTGCAGATTGGCCAAGTGACCTTGCACAAGTCACTTTGGTGAATACCTTGCGTAAAGCACTGACCTTTGGTTTGGCACAAAGCAAGTTGAAGTCGGATGATGCCTCTGAGCGTTTAGAAGCGATTGATATTTATGAAAGCAATCTTGCAGAACTTGATATAGCACATATCAATGCGCTGTATTTAAAAGAACAAAACAATAAAGTCAAAGCCCGTTTGGCACAGTTGAAAGCGCGTCTGGATTATCAAAACTCAGATGTGCTCGTCAAAATTCAAGCCGCAAAAATTTTACAAGATTCTAATCGTCCTGATGTCTTGGCGATGATCGACAATGAGTTGGCACAGCCGAATATCCATCCTGAACTGAAAGCGGCTTTGCTTGAAGCGAAAAGCAGTATTAAAACCCGTATTCAAGCCAGCGAATGGACAGGACATTTATTTTCAGGTTTAAGTACCGCCAGTATTTTGTTGCTTGCTGCACTGGGTCTTGCGATTACCTACGGTTTGCTCGGTGTCATCAATATGGCACATGGCGAGCTCATTATGATTGGCGCCTATACCACTTATGTGGTGCAAAGCCTGTTTAAAAGCTATTTGGGCAGCTATGTCGATTGGTACTTAATCGCCGCGATTCCTGCGGCATTCTTGGTAAGTGGGCTGATCGGCATGTTGATTGAACGTACCGTGATTCGTCCACTCTATGGTCGCCAGTTGGAAACCTTGCTTGCCACTTTTGGTGTCAGTCTCATTCTGATGCAATTGGTACGGATGACTTTTGGTGCACAAAATGTTGAAGTATCGAACATTTCATGGCTGTCGGGCGGGATCTCTATCACGCCTAGCTTAATGCTGCCCTATAACCGTATTGCGATTATTGTCTTTACCATTGCAGTGCTTTTACTGTTGGTTTACCTACTGAATAAAACCCGTTTTGGTCTATTCGTTCGTGCGGTGACACAAAACCGTCAAATGGCGCGAGCAGTCGGTATTCGTTCTAGTCGTATCGATATGATGGCCTTTGGTTTAGGTTCAGGTCTTGCAGGACTAGCCGGATGTGCTTTGGCACAAGTCGGTAACGTCGGGCCGGATTTAGGGCAAAACTACATTATTGATGCCTTCTTGGTTGTAGTTGTCGGTGGTGTAGGTCAGGTGTGGGGTGCAGTCCTTGCAGCGCTTGGTCTAGGTATTAGCGGTACCGCCTTGGAAATTGGCATTGGTGCGGTACTGGCAAAAATTGTTCTCTTGGTGCTTGTGATTTTGTTTATTCAAAAACGTCCACAAGGTTTGTTTGCCATCAAAGGTCGTTTTGTGGAGTAAGCACATGAAGATTAAACAATTATTATCCGACAAACCACATAGCGGGATTGCCATAGCCGTGTGCTTTGCCATCTTATTGGCATTGCCATGGCTACATTTATTACCTGCCGATTCAACCCTGCATTTATCTGCTTATTGGGTTACCTTGATTGGCAAAATCATGTGCTTGGCCTTGGTCGCTTTGGCACTGGATTTAGTCTGGGGCTATGCCGGCATTTTAAGTTTGGGGCATGGTTTGTACTTTGCCCTTGGCGGTTATGCCTTTGGGATGTACCTGATGCGCCAGTCTGCAGGGGATGGCATTCCTGACTTTATGCGCTTCCTCAGTTGGACGGAAGTGCCATGGTTTTGGGTGGGTACGGAGTACTTTCTTTGGTCGCTCGCACTTGTAGTGTTAGTGCCGGGCATCATTGCCTTTATTTTTGGTTTCTTTGCTTTCCGCTCGAAAATTAAAGGCGTGTATTTCTCGATTATTACCCAAGCCATGACTTTTGCAGCAGCATTACTGTTCTTCCGTAATGAAACCGGTTTTGGGGGTAACAACGGCTTTACCGGTTTTAAAACTATTTTAGGTATGGACATTACCTCGGCATCGATGCGGGCAAGTTTGTGCTTTATCACGGCATTGGTGTTGTTGCTGTGCTTTATCGGCTTACGTCATTTGATGAATAAACCTTATGGTCGTGTACTCGGTGCCATTCGTGACAGCGAAAACCGTCTGCAATATTTGGGCTACCGCACGCTTTGGTACAAGCTCTCGGCATGGGTGCTGTCTGCGGTGATTGCAGGGATTGCAGGGGCGCTGTATGTGCCACAAGCCGGCATTATTAATCCAGGTGAAATGAACCCGGTGAACTCGATTGAAATGGCGGTTTGGGTGGCAGCGGGTGGACGTGGCACACTGATTGGTCCATTGATTGGTGCAGGTGTCATTAACGGGGTAAAAACCTATTTCACCTCGGCTTATCCTGAAGCATGGTTACTCATTTTGGGTGCGCTATTTATTGTGGTCACCATTTTCTTACCGAAAGGCATTATTGGTCTGTTTGACCGTTTTAAAAAGGAGCGTAGCGAATGAGCGAGATCCTACAACCTCATGGTGGTCATGCTTCTGAAGGCTATGGTCGTCCAAGAGAACAAGGCGCAGACTTTACTCACGGCATTGCGTTATATCTGGAAAAAGTCAGTGTATGGTTTGATGCCTTTCGTGCCCTAAATGATTTGTCGTTGTATATCGAAGAGGGTGAATTGCGCTGCATCATCGGGCCGAACGGGGCAGGGAAAACCACCCTCATGGACGTGATTACCGGCAAAACCCGACCAACCGAAGGCAGCGCTTTTTTTGGGCAAAACTATGATTTGTCGAAAATGAGCACCGAAGAAATTGCCGAAGCTGGTATTGGGCGCAAGTTTCAAAAACCAACAGTGTTTGAAAATTTCACAGTGATGGAAAATCTGCTGCTGGCTGCACCCAAAGACAAGCGGGTGAAAAAGAGTTTCTTTAGCAAGCTCGATCCTGATGCACAAAATGCTTTAGATGAGTCCTTAACGCAAATTCGTCTGCAAGAATTTATTCATAAACCTGCTGGCTTACTGTCACATGGTCAAAAGCAATGGTTAGAAATCGGCATGTTGCTGATGCAACGTCCAAAACTGATTTTACTGGATGAACCTGTAGCAGGCATGACCGATGCAGAAACTGAACGCACGGCGGAGCTGTGTTTAGAACTCAAGAAAAATCACACCCTAGTCGTGGTCGAGCATGACATGAGCTTCATTGATACCATTAGTGAAAAAGTCACCGTGTTGGCACAAGGCGCAATTTTAGCAGAAGGCACATTGGCAGAAGTACAAACCAATGAAGATGTCATTGAAAAGTATTTAGGACGTTAAGGAGACCGCGATGTTAGAAGTCAAAGACGTCAATCAATTTTATGGTGGCAGTCATATTTTACGTGATGTGTCGTTGGCTGCACCTGTGGGTGAATGTTCGGTGGTACTTGGACGCAATGGTGTGGGGAAAACCACGCTCCTTAAATGCCTGATGGGTATTTTACCGATTAAATCCGGACAGATTTTGCTGGATGGTAAAGACATATCCAGGCTCAGTCCTGAACAGCGTGTACGTGAAGGTTTGGCTTATGTGCCACAAGGTCGAGATATTTTTTCAACGCTGACGGTGGAGGAAAATATTCTGATTGGCATGGCGAAATTTAAAGGAGCAAAGACACGTAAAGTGCCTGAGCATTTGTATGAAATTTTCCCTATCTTGGAGGAAATGAAGCACCGCCGCGGCGGAGATTTGTCCGGTGGTCAGCAGCAGCAGCTTGCCATTGCACGAGCCCTTGCTTCTGAACCGCGTGTGCTGATTTTGGATGAACCGACTGAAGGTATTCAGCCATCCATTATTAAAGACATTGGCCGGGTCATTCGTAAACTGGCGGATGGTGGTGAGATGGCGATTGTGCTGGTTGAGCAGTTTTATGACTTTGCTGAAGAACTTGCCGATGGTTATACCGTGATGGCACGTGGGCAAGTCGTGGCGCAAGGTGTAGGCAGTGAAATGCCGGAGAAGGGAATTCGGGAGTTGGTGGCGATTTAATGCTTCTGAAGCCTCCCTTTTTTAAAGGGAGGTTTGGAGGGATTAAATTTTAAATCTCCTCTTACCAAGCAGAGTTTCTCATCTCCTAAAGAGAGAGGGGAAATCTTTTTTTAATAATGGAAGGATTAGATTTCTGTATTTTCATCCTAAAGGAAGTACATGCCAAATTGTCCGGTTCTAAATTCACCGCCTATCGCTTTGCCCGTATCCGTTAAAAAGTGCTTATCATTTTCAAGTTTGAGATAGCCTTTATTCACCAGCTGTTCGAGCAAATCAGGAGTCTTGAGTCCGACTTTAGAAGCAAGTTTTGCTGTGGTTAATTTCTTGAATTTTACATTTTCTTGTTCTATTTCGTGCTCATTTTGCACTTCAACCTTATTTATTCTAACCTCATCTAAGCTAATGCGAACTTCTTCACTAATCCGAATAATGCGCTGCGCTTCTTCATACGCATCTTTGAAAACTTCATCATCTTCATACTTACGAACTGAAATGCCCATTTCATTGTTATTGACCTGGCTAAATTCATAGAGGTTTAAACTGGAAATAATACATTCTGATTCATTGAGATAGCATTTCGCATGCAGGTTTTTGCAGAAACTTAAACGAACATAATCTAATTTTTGTATCCATTTAATTTCTTCAGGATGTAAATCACTTTTGCCATAAACAATTCGAACATCAATTTTTAACCGGTCTTTGTCTTCTAGTAATTCTTTGATACGGTCATTGAGCCGCAAATAAGGAC
>JAHLFF010000229.1 GCA_018883945.1 Candidatus Acinetobacter avistercoris | reverse complement strand
TATATTTGTATGTCTTACGCCAAAAAGCCAAAGAGAAATCGTAGCTATCAAAACTCAGCCTTAGCATAATTTTATACCAAATACTAAACTACACTTATTGAATAACCATAGATTTTGTATACACATGTTAGTTAGTGGTGGACTGCCACCACGCCTCACCATATAGAATTCATTTTAAATATTTCTACATTTACCTTACCAATCGCTTGAAGTGTTATTTAGAGGCAACCATGGAAATATTAATAAAAACCAAATATTCTCCAAACCGCATTTAATTAAACATTTAATATTTTTAAATCAACTGAGTACACCAGAGGTTAATTGGAATATCTTGGGATGTTTTTTCAGCTAAATCTCATCAACTTAAACTAGAATCATGCTTAATCATGTTGATGAGATTCCCAAAAAACCTTGATATATCAATATCATTTATTTCAGTAAGCTGGTGTTAATAGAAAATGGAATAAGTGTTTTTAAATCACTTAAGGACATATTTTCAAAAATTTCTAAAATATAAACGCCATCATCTCTAATTTCGAAAGTCGCAATATCTGTATATATTCTGCTGACGCACTTCAACCCAGTAATAGGATATGAACACTCGTCAAGGAATTTAGACACACCATTTTTATTCAATAATTCCATAATAACAAATACTTTTTTTGCACCGACAGCCAGATCCATTGCACCACCAACAGCAGGGATGGATTTTTTTTGACCAGTATGCCAATTTGCCAAATCCCCTTGAGCAGATACTTGATAAGCACCTAATACGCAAATATCTAGGTGCCCTCCTCTCATCATCCCAAATGAGTCAGCATGATGAAAAAATGCGGCTCCTGGTAAGAGCTCGATCGCTTCTTTACCCGCATTGATCAGATCCCAGTCTTCTTCACCTTCAACTGCTGCTGTCCACTTGCCTAAAATACCGTTTTCTGTATGGAGAAAAATGTCTTTGCTGGCATCCAAATGGTTAGCCACTAAAGTGGGTAATCCTATTCCTAAATTTACATATGAACCTTCAGGAATGTCACGCGCCACTCTTGAGGCGATTTTATTTCTAACTTCAAAATCCATTATAAAGTCCTATATTTATTCTATTATCGACTGATCAAATTTTTGACGAATATTCCTGGCGTAATAATATTCTCAGGATCTAATTCACCTAACTCGACAATTTTAGATACTGATGCAATGGTATGTTTTGCTGCCATGGCCATGACTGGGCCAAAGTTACGTGCAGCTTTACGATAGGTTAAATTACCCCATCGATCTCCTAATTCAGCCTTGATTAACGCGACGTCAACGTAGATTGGATATTCTAAAAGGTAATCTATACCAGCAATCGATTTGGTTTCTTTACCTTCAGCCAACAATGTGCCATAGCTGGTTGGACTATATATTGCGCCAAGACCAACGCCAGCGGCACGTAATCGTTCAGCTAAATTTCCTTGCGGTACAAGTTCTAATTCTAATTTTCCTGCATGATAAAGCTCATCAAATACATAGGAGTGGCTCATACGCGGAAATGAGCAAATAATTTTACGGACCTGTCCTGCTTTTAATAATGCTGCGATGCCTTCCTCATGATTGCCCGCATTATTACTGACTAAGGTTAAGTCCTTCGCTCCATGCTCAATCAGAGCATTAATTAAATCTTCTGGCTGACCAGCTCCACCAAACCCACCAATGGCAATTGTTGATCCATCTTTTATTACTGACACCGCTTCATAAGCGCTACTGATTACCTTTGAAATCATTGCTCTTTCCATAGAAAAAGAAGGGAGAAATACAATAGATTTCATCCCTGCTTATAATGATAAATTATGCAAAATTTAAGATTGCATTTTTAAACGCTTCCGGTTTTTCAACATTACCGATATGTGCTGCATCAGAAACGGCTATAAGCTCTGCATTTGGAATATGGCTAACTAGGTCTTGCATAACCGATACAGGCGTTGATAAATCTTCAGTTCCTGCAATCGCTAAAGTTGGACATTGAATTTCATTAAGTTGTGCACGAACATCAAATTTTGCGACAGCTTTACACGTGTTTGCATATCCCACTGGATCGAATGTGAGAAGTTCATCTAATAAGCTTTGAGCAAATGCATTTGATTCTGCCGTTCCTGGTGTATACCAACGACTTTTTGTAGCTTCTAAAATTGAATTTAAACCTTGATCTAACACTTGATTAGCTCGGTTATACCAAAATTCAGGTTCACCAAATTTCGCAGCTGTGCAGCATAAAATTAAGCGCTCTACGCGTGTGGGATATTTGATTGCTAAAATTTGTCCGATCGCACCACCCAGAGATAAACCTGCATAGCTAAAGCTTTTAATGTTTAAAAAATCCATGATTTCAATAACATCTTCAGCATATTGTTCGACAGATGATTCTTGTAGTCCAAGTTGTTGTGACTGCCCATGACCACGCGTATCAAAAGTAACAACAAAAAACTTTTGTGCTAAATCTTCAATAATATTGTTCCACATATTGGATGAGGTGCCTAAAGAGCTACCCAAAACTAAAGTCTTACTTCCTTGTATTCCAAAGGTTTTATAATAAATCATGTGTTCCTCACTGAATTGATTTTGGTATATATCACCACTTATCATTGTGGTTTTTTATGCTATATATTCAAATACTATTTTAATATCGACGTCATAGTTAGAGTGTGTTTTAAATGGAATTTAGACTATTACGATCTTTTTTAATTGTTGCAGAAGAATTAAATATCGGACGGGCCGCTAAGCGCTTGTTTATCGCGCAACCTCCTTTGTCGAAGCAAATTCAGCAATTAGAAGATGAGCTTGGATGTAAACTTTTTGAACGCATTCCCAAAGGT
>JAHLFF010000228.1 GCA_018883945.1 Candidatus Acinetobacter avistercoris | reverse complement strand
GAGTAATTATTACTGCCTTGTCTGCTTTGGTTATTTTGGGTGGTATTAAAACTATTTCAAAAGCGTCTTCTGTGATTGTGCCTGTAATGGCAGTTGGATATGTGGCTGGTGGTTTAATCATTATTTTCAATAATCTTGAATTGGTAGGCCCAGCTTTAAAAATGATCTTCACCTATGCTTTTACGGGTGAAGCTGCTGTAGGTGGCGCAATAGGTGCTGCAATTCGTTACGGTGTAGCACGTGGTGTATTTTCTAACGAAGCAGGTATGGGTTCTGCGCCTATTGCCGCTGCTGCTGCAAAAACCGACCACCCTGCTCGTCAAGGGTTAGTGTCGATGACGGGAACCTTTATTGATACGATTATCGTCTGCTCGATCACCGGTATTGTGTTGGTAATGGGCTATATCATGGCGGGTAATTCTTTCGGCGGCCAAACAGGTGCGGTATTAACCATTAGTGCATTTGATAAATTACTTCCGGGCGTTGGTGGCTGGATTGTGACCTTAGGTATTATTTTCTTTGCTTATTCGACCATTTTGGGTTGGAGTTATTATGGCGAAAAATGTTGTACCTATTTATTGGGTGAAAAGTATGTGCTTCTTTACCGTTTGATTTACATCGCCTCTGTATTTATCGGCTGTATTGCTACGCTTGATTTAGTCTGGCTATTTGCAGACACCTTCAACGGCCTAATGGCAGTACCGAACCTTATTGCGTTACTCTTATTGTCAGGTGTGATCGCCAAAGAATCTAAAGACTTTATTGCACGACGTAAATCTGGTGAACTCTATTAATGTGTGAAAAGTTAATCTGTGAAGAATTAATTTGTGAAAATGGTGAAATGAATCTGTGAAGATGAGTTATTTCCAAATCCATTAAATCAATAAAAAGCCACTGATGTGGCTTTTTATATTTCTAAAATTCTCTTACGAAATTCATCTAAGTTAAACATATTATTTAAGTAAACCTAAGTTCAGCTAATCTAAATCAATCAGGACATAACTCAGCTAAGCTCAACGTCCTTAAGATGGCGTACCTGTCCAACCATCATCTTCAGCACTGTTATTCAAATGATCTGCTTCGATTTCTAATGCAAGTTCTAAAGACAATACAAAGAATAAAACACCATCGAGTCTCATATTGCCTTCATCATCTTCCAAATACTCACTCAGCTCTTGATAAGCCGGATCCGTTTCATCGAAAGGTATATCGATGTAAATATCACCCGAATATGTATCAACATAATCTTCTTGTTCAAGTCCCATACAAGGTTGATATGCGATTTCATGATCTTCAAGCCATGCAAGAACAATCGAACGGATCGGATCATCGCCTTGATCATTTTCCTCAAAATTTTCAAAATGTACAAACAGTACATCACGATTTTTTTCACGGGCGATCGCATCAATATGTTGCAGCGCTGGTTGCATATCGTGTTCCATTTTAATAAAAGCTTATCGCCATTATAGAGTGCATAATCTTTTTCAACAGCGTGACATTGAAATAAAACAAGCTTCAAAATGAGAATATTGATGTTTCAAATCTAAAGTCATGGTGTTCATTCATATTCACCGCTATGCTATTTCACAACTCTGTTCTCTTTGTTGCAAATATGGCTAAAGTTAAAACCGTTTATCGTTGTGAGCAATGTGGTGCAGATCATCCTAAATGGGGTGGTCAATGTACAGAATGTGGCGAATGGAATAGCTTAACTGAAGTGAGCTTAGCTCCTGCTGTCTCGCATCGAGCACAACCTAAAATGGGCGGCGGTTATGCAGGCCAAGCAGCAACTATTACAACACTCAATCAAGTTTCCGTTTCGCATGAAACGCGTTTAAACACAGGCATTGGAGAATTTGACCGTGTACTGGGCGGCGGCTTAGTCACGGGTTCAGTTGTGCTAATCGGCGGCGACCCAGGTATTGGTAAATCCACCATATTATTGCAAACCGCTTGTCATATGGCATCGGCCAAAAGTCATGCCCTCTATGTCACTGGTGAGGAATCTTTGTCTCAAGTAGCACTTCGTGCCCATCGCCTAGACTTACCGACTGATCAGCTAAAAGTGATGGCAGAGACATGTGTCGAACGGATTTGTGAAGTTCTTGCTCACGAACGTCCAGCGGTTGCTATTCTCGACTCGATTCAAACTTTATATACTGAAACCTTGCAATCAGCACCTGGCGGTGTTTCACAAATTCGTGAATCCGCAGCGCTATTAACCCGTTTTGCCAAAAATAGCGGTACAGCATTATTTTTAGTGGGTCATGTGACCAAAGAAGGTGCACTAGCAGGTCCACGTGTTCTTGAACATATGGTCGATTGTGTCCTCTATTTTGAAGGTCAATCAGATTCTCGTTATCGTATGATTCGAGCGGTTAAAAATCGTTTCGGTGCAGTCAATGAATTGGGCGTTTTTGGCATGACGGATAAAGGGCTGAAAGAGGTTTCAAACCCTTCTGCTATTTTTCTCAGTCGTTATGACGAAGCCATACCAGGTTCTGTAGTGATGATCAGCCGTGAAGGCACACGCCCCCTCTTGGTTGAAGTACAAGCCTTGGTTGATGATGCCCATGGACAACCGCGCCGCGTCGCGCTCGGTCTTGATCAAAACCGTTTAAACATGCTTCTTGCTGTCATGCATCGTCATGGTGGAGTGCAAACCTCAGGTCAAGATGTCTATGTCAATGTCGTGGGCGGGCTTAAAATTACGGAAACAGGTTCCGACTTAGCTGTCCTGCTGGCATGTGCCTCGAGCCTTCGTTCTAAAGCTTTGCCACAACAACTGGCTGTTTTTGGCGAAGTGGGCCTTTCAGGTGAGATCCGTCCTGTTCCCAATGGACAGGAACGCTTAAAAGAAGCCATTAAACATGGTTTCAAATATATTATTGTCCCTCGTGGTAATGCGCCACAAAAACAAGTCCCTGGTGTCACCATTATTTCAGTGGCACGTTTACATGAAGCCTTAACTGAAGCGATGGCACTCGCAGATGAACACTCATAGCACTCTATTATTGATCCCATTTCTTGGTCAAAAAGCAGAAAAATACACAATCACCAAAAAAAACTGACTATTTAGATTGAAATTTGGCATAAAAGACTGCATAAATAGAATGTTAAAATTCACTTTTTTATTAGGAATATTCGATGGAAGTTCGACAGCGTAGTTTGGTTGCAGGTATTTTAATGGCGACATTAATGGTCGCTCCTTTTGCAGAAGCAAAACGTGCCGGTGGCGGTAAAAGTCATGGTATGAGTCGTTCTGCTGCGCCAAGCCAATCTCAACAACCTCGTCAAGCTACTCCTGCCCAACAACCTGCTGCTCCAGCTACTGCACCACAGAAATCTGGTCCAGGCGTTGGTGGTATGGTCGCTGCTGGTGTTGCTGGTGCTGCTATTGGTGCTGTTGCAATGAATGCATTAGCTGATGATGCACCTGCTGCTAGCGAAGCAGTAGCTCAAGAAGCTGCTGTTGCAGAACAAGCGGAAGAAAAAGGCGGAATCCCAAGTTGGATTTGGTTATTAATCATTGCTGCTGCTGCATTCTTTATCTTCCGTAAATTCGGAGCAAAAAAAAAAGTAACCAATAGCAATAATCCGTTTGCACCGAATAACGCGGGTTCAACAACTGCGCCATTCGGTCAAACAGCAGCACCGCGTGCTCCTGTTTCAAATGACAACACCAATATTTTTGGTCAATCTGTCGCAGGCGGTGCTGCAGCAACTCAAGCACCATTTGGTGGCGCTTCTACTCAAAGTGGAAACCAACTCCCAGACGGTACTGAACCTGCTGTATTTTTGCGTGTTGCTCGTCAGCGCTTCAACCATATTCAGTCTATGAACACGGTAAGCAATATTGCTGAGATTAAACGCTACTTAACGCCTGATCTTTATCAGTCAATGTATAACGACATCATGACCAATCAAGATCAAGATGTTGCTGAGTTCTCGAACTTGAATGCGATGGTTGTCGATTCTGCAACTGAAAATAATCAGTATGTTGTGAGTGTCCGTTTTACAGGCACAGTAAGCGAAGATCTAAATAGCTTGCCACAACCTTTTGCTGAAATTTGGCATTTTGTTAAGCCGACTGGCTCAACTGAAGATTGGTTAGTTGCTGGTATTCAGCAAGATTAATCATTCTGTTAATACGAAAAAATCAGTGATCCGTCACTGATTTTTTTTGTTGAAAATTGAGTTTAGATACACATTTCTTGCACGTTACTTTATATGCATTTCCAGTTTTGATCGCAGCACTTCCAAAGATTCATCTTCGATAGAATTCCTATATAGCTTGACTGTATATCTTTCCTCTATTGAATCAAAAAGATAAATCACACTAATTAAATCATTCACTTAATACACTTCAAGTGAATTAAGAATTCGATCCAATTCATCACATTAGAACCAAAAATGATACTTCCTACAGCTCCATCGATCATTCATGAACAATTGTTGAATCATGATGATCTTAATTTCACCCAAATACATTTTCAAAACTATTAAAAGACACTCTCATTCCATTATTACTTAAAAATATTTAAGACGATCGAGATGTATATTTGTAATCTCATTAAATAGATTTCTTTCATAAGTCAAAAAATGATCATTAATTAGCAATAAATTGATTTAAAAAATCCCTTCTCCCTTTGGGAGAAGGTTAGGATGAGGGAATACTCAAGATGAATGTGTAATGTGAATAATGAGTTTTGAAAGAAATCTAATAAGCATCTTAGATTATCGTTTGAAGTGCAACACCATGTTGTTGGCATAATACCTGACTCGGACTTTTAAAGCCGAGTCTTTTTCTTGGACGTTGATTCAAACGTTGAGTGATTTCTGAAATATACTCATCCGTGTAA
>JAHLFF010000227.1 GCA_018883945.1 Candidatus Acinetobacter avistercoris | reverse complement strand
ATTAAATCTATAAACGCGGAAAAATGAGATCATATTCTGAAATCTGATCCAATAAATTATATTGAAGAGCTAAGAATCACTCACATTATTTGTAGTAAATTAAGTTTTTATTGATGTGTTTTTGATCATTTTAAGAGCTCTATTTACTAGAGCTCTAATAGAGGAGGCTTTATGGTATAGCCGTGATTCGTTGTAGATAATGGGTGTAATACCAAGTACAGCTTAAACTTAAACTGATCACCAATAGCGTAAGTAAGCTCATATTTTGTAAGATATTAAATGGCAGTAAAGATAACAATAGACTGAGCACAAAACCAATAAAGAACTGTGCAAAACCCATGAGTGCACTTGATAAACCAATATGCTGAGACTGGCTTTGCATAACAATTGCAATTGAATTTGGTCCTGTAAATCCTAATCCACCGACCAAAAAGAATAAAGCCGTCATGATGGCATAAATATTGTGAATTTCTAGCCAAGCACAAAAATTAATCAGGATAATTCCAAAACTTTGAATAAAGCAACCGACAATAAATAGTTTTTGAATCGGATATACATGAATTAATCGTTTATTAAGATAAGAAAAAAACATCAAACTCAGTGCATTAATCCCAAAAAAATAAGCAAAATTCTGTTTTGGAATATGTAAGAAATCCATGAACAAATTGGATGAGGCACTGATATAACAATAAATAATGGAATACGATAATGTTCCTGCAAACATGGGTAAGGCAAAGGCAGGCGTTATAAATAAACGGAAATAGTTTTTAATAATTTGATTGAATGGGATATAGGCTCGTTGTTCTTGGGCAAGGGTTTCATCAAAATATAAATGCACCAAACCTAAAGTAATCACGCCAATCATGGTCAATAAATAAAAAATGCTCGACCAATGAAAAAATTGTAATAACAACACACCAAAGGCTGGGGCAATAATGGGTGCAAGTCCCATCACCAACACCATGCTTGAATAAACATGTGCGGATTCTTTTAAGCTTAAATGATCTCGAATGGCCGCTCTGACAATCACTACGCCCGCACAGCCACCAAAGGCTTGTAATACTCGGGAAGCAATTAAAAAAGTATCATTGGGTGCAACCGCACAGCATAAACTTGCCACAATATAAATAATTAAACCAAAGTACAGCGGTGGTTTACGTCCATAACGGTCGCTTAAAGGTCCATACAGGAGTTGCCCAAAAGCCAAACCTAAAAAGTAGGCCCCTAAAGTATTTGCAATTTCTTGCGTGCTGACGCCATATTCTTCTGCCATTGTGGGTAAGGCAGGCAAGTACATATCAGTCGATAGTGCACTAAATGCAGTGAGTAAAGTCAGCAAAAACACCCAACCATTACTATAAGATTTACTGTTTTGATGCTGACTCATACTGATAAATAGTCCTTTATTTATAGTGTGTTATGCTAATTTTTATAATGAAGTAGGAGATATAACAAAGACCTTAATTTATCTTCTTAACGTTAAAGTCTTTGTCCTTTGAAAAGTATTTAAGCAACGAGCAGCTGCACGCCCGTTGCAGTTTGCATTTGCTCTAAACTAACATCTTGTGCAAGTTCAACGAGTTTTACCCCATTGGCCGTGATATCAATCACCCCAAGATCGGTAATCACACGATTAACTACGCCTTTTCCTGTTAGAGGTAAGTTACATTGCTCAACAATTTTGGGTTTACCGTCTTTAGCGCAGTGTTCCATCAGCACCACCACTTTTTGAACACCCGCGACTAAATCCATTGCACCGCCCATGCCTTTGACTTTTTTACCTGGAATCATCCAGTTGGCTAAATCACCAGTTGCAGACACTTCCATTGCACCTAAAATTGCAATATTGACGTGTCCACCACGGATCATGGCAAAAGATTCTGCGCTAGAAAAAAATGCTGCACCTTGACGTGCGGTGACGGTTTGTTTACCTGCATTAATTAAGTCAGCATCTACAGTTTCGGCAGTTGGAAACTCATCAATTCCTAATAAACCATTTTCTGACTGTAGCCAAACACTTATATTTTCAGGGATATAATTTGCAACAAGCGTCGGCAACCCAATACCTAAATTGACATAAAAGCCATCTTCCAGCTCAAGTGCGGCGCGTTGCGCCATTTGATTGCGTGTCCAAGCCATCGTTAAGCCTCCGCCTTGAGTGTCAATTGTTCAATACGTTTTTCAGGTGTGTTGTTGAGGATAATACGATTGACGTAGATGCCTGCTAGATGCACATCATCAGGATCAATAGCGCCTATTTCAACAATTTCTTCTACTTCAACTATAGTGAATTTTCCTGCGACTGCACATTCAGGATTAAAATTACGTGCTGTTTTACGAAACACTAAATTGCCCGCTTTGTCAGCTTTATAGGCTTTAACCAATGCGACATCTGCAGTTAAAGATTCTTCTAAAATATATTCTTTACCGTGAAAAGTACGGACTTCTTTACCTTCGGCAATTAAAGTGCCGACGCCTGTTTGGGTATAAAATGCAGGAATTCCCGCGCCACCTGAGCGTAGTTTTTCGGCTAAAGTACCTTGCGGGGTGAGTTCAACTTCAAGTTCGCCATTTAAATACTGACGTTCAAACTCTTTGTTTTCACCGACATAAGATGAAATCATCTTTTTGATTTGTTTGGTTTTTAACAGTTTTCCTAAACCAAAATCGTCTATACCTGCATTATTAGAAATACAAGTTAAACCTGTGACACCACTATTTTTGAGTGCTTCAATGAGTGCCTCGGGAATGCCACACAAACCAAAGCCACCCACGGCAATGGTCTGATCATTTTTGACAATATCTTTCAGCGCAATTTCTGCACTTTCTACCCATTTATTCATCATGACCCCTTAAGCATCAGTTTTTGCAGAAGCAGAGTTATTGTCCAATTCTGACGCATGTAAGAAATGCGTATGATGCGGGGCACGTTTGGTTTTGCTCCATTCTTCCAACATTTCGTATTTCATTTCTTCGGTAATTAGGGCAATTTTTTGTTTCGCAGTTTCATCATCATATGCCAATTCAAGGCGATG
>JAHLFF010000226.1 GCA_018883945.1 Candidatus Acinetobacter avistercoris | reverse complement strand
CAGGCAAAGCATCGATATTGACCTGCACATAACATTTATAGGCAGCATGCACATAATCATCGGATGGGCGATGGACGCTAAAATATAGACTGTCTGCAAATGCAGCATAAATTTTTTCCATATTGGCCATGCGTTTTGCACTCCATTCCGGCATCATTTTAAGCTGAATACGGCCAATCACCGCCTGCATTTCCATCATGCGCCAGTTGGTACCAAATGAATCATGTAACCAGCGGAATCCCGGTGGATGCTGCTTGTTATAGATGCTGTCAAAGTTCTTGCCATGGTCTTTATAAGACCACATTTTTTTCCACAGGGTTTCATCATTGGTGGTGACCATACCGCCTTCACCACCTGTGGTCATGATCTTGTCCTGACAAAACGACCAGGCTGCGATATGACCAATGGAACCGGCCGACTTGCCTTTATATTTCGCACCATGTGCCTGTGCACAGTCTTCAATCACATACAGGCCTTTTTCCTGTGCCAATTGCATGATCGGATCCATATCACACATCCAGCCCGCCAAATGCACGCAAATAATCGCTTTGGTGTTTGGGGTCAGGACTGCTTCTATGGTACGGGCAGAAATATTTTGCGAGTCGAGTTCTACATCGGCAAAAACCGGATTGGCCCCGGCAGTCACAATCGAGCTGGCAGATGCCAAAAAGGTCCGTGAGGTGACAATCACGTCATCACCTGCCCCAATATTCAGGGCTTTTAAGGCCACATCCAGTGCAACTGTACCGTTGGCCAGTGCCACGGCATATTGAGTCCCAGCAAAGCGGGCAAACTCTTTTTCAAATTCGCGACACTCCTGCCCGGTCCAGTAGTTGACTTTATTCGACAATAGAACCTGGGAAACCGCATTCGCTTCTTCCTGAGTAAAACTTGGCCATGGTTCAAAGGCAGTATTTAGCATTTTTTTTCCTTAAATATAATCTTGGAAATTAATATCAATATTTGGCGTAGTATCTACAGGGCAAACTGTATTAATAAATTCAGATGCAGCTGATAAAGCATCAAACTCTCGTTTTAGAATAGCTACACTATATAGATCATGCCACTCCCCTTTACGGAAGATTGCTTCATATTGACGCCCTTCAACCCTCCAACCACACTTTTTTATATAAAGTCCTAAGCTAGGTCCATTAAAATCTAGAATCGTACTATGTAAACGTCGTAGACCTACATTATAAAATGCCCAAGCCATCGTTAACATTACTACTTCAGTTCCAATTCCTTTTCCTTTATAAGCTGGCAGCAACTTAATAGCAGATAAAGCAGATTGATTATGCCAATCAATATCCCATAATCCTGTAATACCAATTGCTTCATTGGTTGCATTATCTACTACAACTAAACGATAACTTAAATTATTAGCATTCGATTGAATCCAGCTTTTTTGTGAAAATAAAGAGACAGGAAAAGTCCAACCTACTACATTTTCCGAAATAAGTGGGTTATTAATTAATTGTTGTAAAACAATATCATCACTTAATTCAATGGGTCTTAAAGACACCAGTTTACTTTTAATCATTTCAGTCAATACTCATAATTTTCTGTATAAAGGAAAAAAATTAGAAATATTATCTATTTCAGATTCAATAAATTTTAAGTCTAAACATAGCTGCTTATAAGCTGTTTTATTCGTTATCAGTCGAACTGTATAGAAAGAATAATCATCTGCAGCAAACCCCTTTTTAAACTTATATAAGGCATCTTGTTGACCACCAACACCACCGCCTAAATGTAAAAAACTATAGCCTTGAGAGATGCCCCAATCTATCATATAGTCTAAAATTAATTTAGAAGGCTGATACTTTCTACCTTCAACCGTTGTACCAGACAGGTGATATTGAATAATATTATTATGCAACATAAACAAAGAGGCACCAATAACTTGCTCATTCAGCTTAACGATAACTAACTTTAACTCCTCTGCCAAAAGCTCTTTCATTTTATAAAAGTATTCTTTATCAAAATAATAGAAATCAGATGCTTGTAAATAACGCATAGTTTCTAAATAAATTTCAATAAAATCATCAAAGAAGATAAAGTCAGCATCATCTACAATAGAAATATTTTCATTTTTTTTCGATTTTTTTAAGTCATATTTATGACCAGAAGAGTATTTACTATATAAGTCAGAATAACTTGAATTAAGGTTTGTCGCCAAAGTCACCCCATTACCAAATACAAAACCACTTTCTTTTACGTTGTTATTTAATAACGGATGCAATCTTAAAAATACTGAGATACAGTTTGTATTTCTTAAATAATCTTTTAATAGTACAAAAATATTTTCTCTAAAAGCAGTGTCTGTATTTTTTTTAAAAGCTACCCCACCATAGCCATAAGGTGTGATTAAATCAAAAAAAGAGGTATTTTTAATTTTTCGTTTAATCAATGGAAAGAAAGCACAGTTTTTTTCATCTTCTAAAAAAATACAGTAGATTTCTCCTTCCTGTAAGTCTTTATTCAGTAAAAGCCACTCTATTGAGTGATATATATCTGTATCAAAATTCAACAATTGACTCTTGATAGTAGATAAATCATCCTCAGTGACTATAGAAAATTTATAATTCACAGAATATACCGTCCAAAATATTAGTTAATTTCTTTAGGTCTTGTAAATCGTACCTAAAATCTGCATGTAAAGAAACTAAAACATATCCATTGATTAAATGAATATCACCCTCATAATTTGGCCACAATACTATTGGGTATATATTATTATCAATAAGCTTTGATCTGATATGAGAGTAATCTTCTAATGATACAAAAAAAGAAAAGTAGCTATTATTTTTAAAAATTTGAATAAACGTACTATTTTCATAGTATGAATGCAAAAACTCTAAATTTTTTTTCTTATTATCATAAAGAGTATCAACATCTAGTGTAGATAGGAGCGCTAAAGTATCTTCAGAAATACCATAAATATCAGTGGTATTATTCAGAAACTCTTCAAAAGTATTAAACTCTTTTAAAAAGTCTTTCTTATCAATATTTCCACCATGTAAATATGTTTTTTTAAGATACATTGCTCTTTTCAAGGATTTCAAATTCTCATCATTTATTGATGATATTTTTTTAAGTGAAGAGCAAAGTTTTGGAAATAAAAAACCACCTTCACCTGTTGGGAATATTTTACGCAAAGAGCCAAATTGAAATTCAGGCGTAAAAGAATAAGAAAACTTTGAAAGCGGGTTATGTGTTTTATCTATGATAATCTTTAGTGAATTATCACTAATAGTTTTAACTTTATTACCCATGTATTC
>JAHLFF010000225.1 GCA_018883945.1 Candidatus Acinetobacter avistercoris | reverse complement strand
TACACGGATGAGTATATTTCAGAAATCACTCAACGTTTGAATCAACGTCCAAGAAAAAGACTCGGCTTTAAAAGTCCGAGTCAGGTATTATGCCAACAACATGGTGTTGCACTTCAAACGATAATCTAAGTTTTAAGAATTTATTAAGGGATTTTTCTTTTAGAGATATTTGTTTAGGAGTACTCGCGATAGAGCTTTAATTTTGAACAACCATAAACGCTTAATCGAGATATATCTCTAATTTAGATATGAATTTCCTTTATTTTTATAATTTTTTTAAATTCAACACTTGAAATATCAATACAATGACGCCATGTTTAACACCGAATCTTTGCTTAACTGCATTTGTCATCAAACCATCATTTCTTTGATGTTGAATGACAATCCAAATGCACTGATTAAAATGAAACACCTCGTATCGCATTGGGTTCGGTTTTTCCGATTCTAGTAATGCAAAAATACTGTTTCAGCAATAACAGAAGTTTCGATAATCTACTGAACATTGAAAACAATCCTCAATCATGGAGACAATGATGAGCTTAATTAATACTGAAGTTAAACCATTCGCAGCAACTGCTTACCACAACGGTCAATTTGTTGACGTGACTGAAGCTGATCTTAAAGGCAAATGGTCTGTAGTATTCTTCTATCCAGCTGACTTTACTTTTGTTTGCCCAACTGAACTTGGCGACCTTGCTGACAACTATGCAGAATTCCAAAAATTAAACGTGGAAATCTACGGTGTTTCAACTGACACTCATTTCACGCACAAAGCTTGGCACGATACTTCTGAAGTTATTGGTAAAATCCAATACCCATTAATCGGCGATCCAACTTGGACTTTATCTAAAAACTTCGAAGTTTTAATCGAAGCTGCTGGCCTTGCTGATCGTGGTACTTTCGTTATCGATCCAGAAGGTAAAATCCAAATCGTTGAAATCAATGCTGGTGGTATTGGCCGTGATGCTTCTGAACTTCTTCGTAAAGTTAAAGCAGCTCAGTACGTACATGCTCACCCAGGTGAAGTTTGCCCAGCTAAATGGCAAGAAGGCGATGCAACACTTGCTCCTTCAATCGATCTAGTTGGTAAAATCTAATTTTTATTAGATGAAACTGATTTAAAAAAACCACGCTTTTAGCGTGGTTTTTTTAGTTTTAGTTGCTGGATTTCATCAGCCAATTGGCTAAAACTAATCGTAAAGCATAAACTATAGCCATCAGTAAAACTGCGTAACCTATATGGGGAATAACAAATGGAATAACAAAAATGATAAGGACTGAAATTGGATAGAACCAATGCCCGAAACCTGTCAAATGCTCGCGATTCTGTAACATCCACAAGCTACAGGTATAAATAATTAATAATCCAGCAATAATACAACCATCATAAGTATTGCTGACATCAGCATGTTGCGTTACCACATCTGCAGCAGCTGATAATGCTGCACCGAGCATCGCAATACTAATAAAAATAAAGAAATGTCCATAGCCCCAAATAAAAGTTTTACTATGACTATTTAATTGATCGTGCATTGAACGATCAAAATATGCCCACCACATAGTAAACATCATGATCACCCCACCAATCGTTAAAAAGATTAGCTCCGTGTTAATGACTTGGGTCTTAAAAGCATCAGAAATGGCATTAAAACTCGCCACAATAGACTCACCAAATACAATAATCGTAAGGAGTGAGTAACGCTCTGCTATATGTTCAGGATGCCATGGCGTTGTACCTTTTTTTTCCGCAAAATATGGGATGCAGAGCTCAGCAATCACTAAAAGCAAAAAGATATAAATACCGAAATCAATCGGGGCAAAGTGGAAAAACATCCATGCCAATTGCACCAATGAAATACCGATGACATATCTAAAAATAGTGGGTTTGCGTTCTGGATCATGTCGAGATGCACGTAACCACTGGGCAATTAGAACCGTCCGCATTATCACGTAACCGACAATAATCACATCAAAATTTTGATGTTCAAATGCGTCTGGAATACCCGCAGCAATGAACAATGCACCCAGCATTTGAATCATCGTCATGATTCTATAGAGAGCATCGTCATTATCATATGCTGATGCAAACCAAGTGAAGTTCATCCATGCCCACCACAAGGCAAAAAACACCATTAAATAGAGTGGCATTGCACTCCAAAAATGATTCTCAACAATCGCGTGATGTAATTCTACTCCTGCAGTCGCAATGGCAACCACAAAAATTAAGTCGAATAATAATTCTAATGATGTAGCAACGCGATGTGGCTCTTCTCGGTCTCGAGAATGCATGGGTTTTAGAAACTGCCCTATAAAAGACATGATTGTTCCTTATGGATTAAAAAGAGACTACGCCCTTTAGATATGAATATTTATTTTATAAGATCAATGACTTTCCCCGAAAATATATTGTAAATATACAATCGGCTAATACATTTTCAAAATTTAGCTCTGTTATGTTTTACAAAGAATATGAGCTGCATCTATCAGCGTCATAATGGCGTGACTTTTTTATCATTTCAGTAGTAGATCAGTTTCAAAAAATTTGAATTTTAATAATGGATTCCAACCAGTTGATAATCCATTTCAATCATAATACGTTCACTTATGAGAACAACGCTTGTTGTTTCCTTTTAAAAATATAATGAAACTTCAAGCTATCTAAATATTTAAAAACAAGAGCACTGCCGAATTGTTCAATCTTTTACCTGCTTTTATTTATCAAACTATTATTCGTAGCCAAAATAAATTATGTTTATTCAACATTATTTAGAATGTGATCTCAGCTGCAAACGTATTACTCTGCAATAAAAAAAAGCCATCCATGGTTAGGATAGCTTAAAACTTTAACCTTAAACCTTAAAGATCTCTTTTCTTAAGAATTATTTTTATGCTGTAACTTGTATTAGCTTAAAACGTTGAATTTCACGATCATCATGTGTCGTTATGGTTTCTTGGAACATCGTCAAAGGTCGCACCCAAATCGAGTAATCGCCGTATAAACACTGATAAACCACTAATTTTTCTTCAGTTTCACTATGAGTGGCTACATGCAGTACTTGATATAACTGCCCTTTATAATGTTGATAAATACCCTTTTCCATGAATCCAATCATCAAATTTAAAAAATGTAATCATATTCTAAATTAAATTTCAATTAAAATAATTATTTCTTCGATCCTGAGATCCCTTGTCGAGATGTAAATTAGATCTGTTCCAAGAGATCTAAAAAATACAATATTTTTCATCCTAATGAAGCTTTAAGTAAATGGTTGATTTAAATTGCGGTTCATATCCATTTTTCCGATGATAACAATAAAAACAAACTGTTTTAACTATCTTGTCTTTTCACATAAGATAGCCTCATTCAATAAATATTGACTCCTTTGGAGACGTTAGTCATGTTAGATCAAAATACTTCTGCGCAATTAAAAACACTTCTTGAACGTCTTGAAAGCCCAATCGAAATCGTGGCTTCACTAAATGGATCTGATAAATCTGACAAAATTAAAGAATTGGTGAGCGAAGTTGCCGCTCTTTCTGATCAAGTGACCGCTCGTTTTGATGGTCAGCATAAACGTGCACCAAGCTTTGGTATTGCGAAAGTTGGAGAACAACCTCGAGTTCACTTTGCAGGTCTACCGATGGGACATGAGTTCACATCTTTAATCCTTGCTTTGTTACAAGTGTCTGGTTATGCACCAAAAGTGTCTGATGAAGTATTGGCGCAAATTAAAGATCTCAACGTCAAAGCTGATTTTGATGTCTTCGTATCGCTTAGCTGTCACAACTGTCCAGATGTGGTTCAAGCACTGAACTTAATTGCGATTAATAACCCTGGTACAACAGCAACCATGATTGATGGTGCATTCTTCCAAGAAGAAGTTGAAGAACGTAAAATTATGGCTGTACCGATGTTATTTCAAAACGATGAACATATCGGTCAAGGTCGTATGACTTTGGAAGAAATCATCGCGAAATTAGACACCGGCGCTGCTGAAAAAGATGCCATCAAATTAAATGCCAAAGCGGCTTTTGATGTGCTGGTGATTGGTGGTGGTCCTGCGGGGAATACTTCAGCAATCTATGCAGCACGTAAAGGCATCAAAACAGGTATCGTTGCTGAACGCATGGGCGGACAAGTGATGGATACCATGGATATTGAAAACTTTACTTCGGTACAAAAGACCCAAGGTCCTAAGTTCGCTGCTGAAATGGAAGCACATGTGCGTGAGTATGGTGTGGACATCATGAACTTACAACGGGTGTCTGCTATTAAAGGTGCAGACGAAACCAGCAATGGTTTGGTTGAAGTGACTTTGGAAAATGGTGCCAAACTTGAATCTAAAACGATCATCTTATCGACAGGTGCACGTTGGAGAGAAATGAATGTACCGGGTGAGAAAGAATATAAAACTCGTGGTGTCGCTTATTGCCCACATTGTGATGGTCCACTGTTCAAAGGCAAACGTGTTGCAGTGATTGGGGGTGGTAACTCTGGTGTAGAAGCGGCAATTGATCTGGCGGGTATTGTTGAGCATGTAACTTTGGTTGAGTTTGATACCAAACTCCGTGCTGACCAAGTGCTACAAGACAAATTGAATAGTTTGCCAAACACCACGGTGATTATGAATGCACTTTCAACTGAAGTGGTTGGTGATGGTTCACAAGTGACTGCATTGAAATACAAAGACCGTGTAACAGATGAAATTAAAACAGTTGAATTGGCAGGGATCTTTGTGCAAATTGGTTTATTACCCAACACAGATTTCTTAAAATCATCAAAGGTTGAATTATCAAACCGTGGTGAGATCATCATCAA
>JAHLFF010000224.1 GCA_018883945.1 Candidatus Acinetobacter avistercoris | reverse complement strand
TATTTAATCCGATTGATAAATTAAAGATGATAAATTAAAGAGGTTTTTAAATCGTATTTTGTGCGGTTTCATCAAAGCTTAGTTCCATGTCTAAGTATTTCCCTAATAATTATTTTAATTTTTTAAACAGTTTTATGTATGGAGTATGTGTAATGCCGGATATTAGTAATCTATCAGTTGAAGAGTTAAAGAAATTAACAGCAGAAGCGGCTGTATTAATTGAATCAAAGAAAGAGCAAGCTGTTGAAGATGCTTATAATCAGATTCTAGAAATTGCTGAAACTGCAGGTATGACTTTAGAGCAATTTATTGAATATGGTTCTCACAAGCGTAAAAAAACCACGCGTAAGGCTGTAGAACCTCGTTATCGCAACAAAAATAACACGGCTGATACTTGGACTGGACGTGGAAAAAAACCACGTTGGTTGGTTGCTGAATTAGAGAAAGGTGCGAAATTAGAAGATTTTCTTATCTAATTTCATCTCTTTGTCATCAAAAATATCTAAGATCGAAAAAACCAAGCGAAATCGCTTGGTTTTTTTTATAAGAAAATTGGAGATGTTGAAAATATATGCATAATAGCGATTGGAGATGCTTTTCATCTCTTAAGGAATAATAAATGACAATTATGGTAAGTGCTGAATGATTAAAAAATCGAAAGTAATGGTGTGGTGGGGTATAGCTGTCATTGCATTTCTCATTTTTATATTATTGCAAATTCCAGCATCTTGGCTTATTTCAAAATTTTATAAAAATAATCAGGTGCTTAAAAATGTCAGTGGAAATATTTGGCACGGCGAAGCAGATTGGCAGAGTGGGAGTCTACGTGGTTCTGTTGCGTGGAAAACAAGACCATTGGATTTGATTTTACTCCGTCTTGGAGCAAATTTAGAAATTTATAGCGGCCAAACACAATTAAATACAGTATTGGGTTATGGATTTGGAAAGAAGATTTTAGTTAAGAATATGAATGGTAAAATTGCTCCTGAGACGCTGAAAAGTCTAGTGGATTGGCAGTGGCCGAGTAATCAAATCCAGCTGAATGATGTGCAGTTTAATTATAAATCAGATGTAGGTTTTAGTCGTGCAGACGGTTCTATGCAATGGGGTGGCGGTGCTTTAGTTTATCAATTCGCGCAAAGACAAGAGCGAATGAATATGCCATCACTTGTGGGTTCGATATCGGATGATGCTGGACGTCTGAAATTTGATATTCAAGATCAACGGAATCAAAAAATCGCTCATTTAAGTTTAGACTCAAGTTTGATGTTGGATGTCCAATTGACACAGCGGCTATTACTCAATGTTCCTTCTTATGATGGGAAAGCAGGATTAGATACCTTTGTGGTTAGCTCTAGACAGCCTTTGATGAATGGAGCGCTTGGTGAATAAACTTAAAGAAAAATTTAGCCATATCTCTTGGGAGCATTCAGAGCGTCTGGCACCAGTCGTGCTCTTATTTTTGATTTTGGTTCTGTGTTGGAAATTGGCCTCATTTTTTTGGTTAGTGATTGCACCACCCCAAGTGATTCAAGCTGAACAAATAAGTTTGGGGTCGAAACAAGCGCAAGTTCCGAATATATCAAGTTTCTCGCTTTTTCAAGAAGCGGGTGCAACAGCATCAAATGAAGATTCTAATTTAGTATTGGTTTTACAGGGTGTGGTGATTGGATCACCTTATTCAAATTCATCCGCAGTGATTAAAGTGAATGATATTGCGGATCGTTTTATGGTGGGGCAGAATTTAGAGAATAGTTCTTATCAACTCTCTGAGGTATTCTGGGATCATGTGGTGTTGAGTCAGAGTAATGGGGCTAAACGAGAATTGCGTTTTAAGGGTATTGATAATTTAAACCAGTCCGTATTGCCAGCATCCTCTGCTCAAACGCAACCGAATCCTTCTAATTCCTCCAATGCTGTTGCGCCTGTGCAGAATTCAAATCAAAATGCATTGGGACAAGCAATTGATAAAATTCAAGAAGATCGTGAACAGTATTTAAAGAATCTAGGTGTAAATACCAATAGTGGCCAAGGTTATGAAGTGACAGAGCAAACTCCCGCTGCTTTACGGAATAAACTGGGTTTACGCGCTGGGGATCGCATTCTTTCTCTTAATGGGCAGGCAGTCGGTCAAGGACAAACAGATGTACAGCTGTTAGAACAAGCTAAAAAGTCTGGAAAAGTTAAAATCGAAGTGAAACGAGGTGATCAAGTGATGACCTTTCAACAAGATTTATAAGTACGCAGTATGACCAACAAATTTAGGAAATATAATAAATTATGGATTTTTTGAATCAGCATCGTTCGCTTTGGGTTTTAGTCGCGGCAGCACCTATCTTAGCGGCTGCGAGTATGTCAGCTCATGCACAGACTTGGAAAATCAATCTGCGTGATGCTGATCTCACCGCATTTATCAACGAGGTTGCAGATATTACTGGAAAGAATTTTGCAGTTGATCCGCGAGTCAGAGGTAATGTTACGGTCATTTCAAACAAAGCGCTGAATAAAAATGAAGTCTATGAACTATTTTTAGGTGTATTGAATGTCAACGGTGTTGTGGCTGTTCCTTCAGGAAATACGATTCGTTTGGTGCCTGATAGTAATGTAAAAAACTCAGGTGTTCCTTACGACGCATCTAAAAATGTTCGTGGTGATCAAGTGGTAACGCGTGTTATTTGGTTGGAAAACACCAATCCCAATGACTTAATTCCAGCATTACGACCTTTGATGCCTCAGTTTGCGCACTTAGCAGCGATTCAAGGGACGAATGCATTAATTGTGTCTGATCGTGCGAGCAATATTGTTCAGTTAGAAACCTTGATTCGAAATTTGGATGGTACAGGGCAAAATGATATTGAGGCTGTGACTTTACAGTCGAGCCAAGCCGAAGAAGTGATTGCCTTGTTGGAAACAATGTCTTCAACAGGATCATCTAAAGATATGTCGGGTTCACGCGTGAGGATTATTGCAGATGCTCGCACCAATCGTATTATCATTAAAGGTGATACGGGAACCCGTAAGCGCATTCGTCAAATGGTTGAAATGCTGGATGTACCTTCAGCTGATCGTTTGGGTGGCTTGAAAGTTTTTAAATTGAAGTATGCCAGTGCAAAGAGTCTAGCAGAAATATTACAAGGCTTAGTGACTGGTCAAGCAGTCAATTCAAGTAGTAATTCTGGTTCGAATAATTCATTTAATAACTCGAATAGCTCATTAAATAATTCAAATTCGAGTAGTAGTTCGACTTCGGGGGGGGCAAATATTTCTACCCCTACAATTAATTTGAGTGGTAGTTCAAATCAGAATAATCAAGACAACATTACTAGCTTTAATGGTAATGGAATAAGTATCATTGCGGATAACTCGCAAAATGCTTTAGTGGTTAAGGCCGACCCTCAACTTATGAGAGAGATCGAGTCTGCTATTCAACAGTTGGATGTACGTCGTGAGCAGGTGTTGATTGAAGCTGCAATTATAGAAATACAAGGAAGTGATACTGATCAGCTAGGTGTGCAGTGGGCAATGGGAGATTTAAGTAGTGGTGTTGGGCTCATTAACTTTGACAATATTGGTGGCAGTCTGAAAAATGTTGCTGCAGGATATTTAACAGGTGGTGCAGCAGCTGCAGCAGGTGCTTTAGGGCGAGGAACTTCGTTGATTGTAGGTGATACGAGTGTAGGTAGTGATGGTTCTCGTAAATTGTATGGCGCACTCATTCAAGCAGTCAAAGAAAAGACCAAATCCAATCTTCTATCGACACCTTCGATTGTGACGATGGACAATGAAGAGGCTTACATTGTAGTGGGTGAAAATGTTCCTTTTGTCACTGGGTCGGTTGCAACTACGGGGGGAAATATAAATCCTTATACTTCAATTGAGCGTAAGGATGTCGGGATTACACTTAAAGTCACGCCACACATTGGTGAGGGTGGTACGATTCGTTTACAAGTTGAACAAGAAGTTTCAGCTGTACAAGAAAAAGGCCAAGCTTCTGATTTGGTTACAAGTAAGCGTGCAATTAAAACATCTGTTTTAGCAGAACACGGACAAACGATCGTTTTGGGTGGTTTGATTACAGATGACTCTGAATCGGGTCGTCAATCAGTTCCAGGGTTAGGTGCTATTCCGGGGATTGGTCGATTGTTTCGTTCAGATACTAAAACGAATCAAAAGAGTAATTTATTGGTCTTTATTCACCCCACAATTATTGGTGACAGTCCGAACTCTAGGCGTTTAACGCAGCAAAAATATGATCGACTTTACAGTTTGCAATTGGCAATGGATAAAGATGGTAGTTTTGCTAAGTTACCGGAAAGTGTAGACGATGTTTATCAGCCTCGATTGCCTTTAACATCGACGATAAAAACACCTGAAAATCCTGTGAAGTATCAGCGCCTACCAACAGCGATAGTAGACAATACTAGAACTGCGGTTACAACACCTGTAGCGATCGAGCCACAGCTAAAACAGCAGTCAGTTGAGCCTAAAGAGTCTGTTGAAAAAACAAAAAATACGGTGACGACGACAACGATTCGACCAGCTTCTTAACAGTCAAAACATAGAAATATGCATCGACCATGTTAAGATTATTTGGAATTCAATATTGAGTAATGGGTAGGGCATTATGACTTGGAAATTGCAGACAGTTACAGGTGAATTTACAGGGAAAGAAGTTGGTATCGAGCGTGACATGTTGGTTGGGCGTCATCAAGATGCTGATTTGCTCATTCAATCTGCAGATATTTCACGCCGTCATGCTGCATTCTTACTCAAAGATAATGCACTGTGGGTTCAAGATTTAAAATCTTCGAACGGTACTTTTGTGAATGATTTGCGTATCGAAAATGAAACTTTATTAAAGCAAGGTGATATTGTTCAATTTGCTGCGCATAAGTTTTCAGTTTTAGAGCCAGCAGTGCCGTTAAGTGCTGCAAAGTCTATAGTCGCGGAGCCAGTTCAATCAAATGTAAACGATGAAAAAACGCAAGCTGTGACGTTGGCTGCCGAGACTGATATTCAGTCAAATGCTCAACTTGACGAACCAAAAGACAGTTTGGTTGAGCCTGTGAAAGTTGCTGACGAAGTGATTCAACAGCCTGCTGAAGCAATCGCAACTTCAGAATCAGCGCAATCTCAGTCAGTGTCTTTAGAAACAGTACCTGAAAAAACACCGTCTCAAACTATGGTGGATCAGGGAATCTTGGATCTAAAAGAGCGTGATGCTTCTGTTTCATTGGATCGTGATGGTATGCCACAAGGCATTGGTATTCCTAAGCCAGCGCCACTACCAGAAGGCGTGGACCTGAGTCATGTCTCACCTGTGGTAAAGGATTCAGTTTCTTTTGATGTGCCTGAACATTGTTCTACCAAAGAGGAAGAAACACAAAAGAATGCTTCAATTGGCTTGATGGCATTAATTGTACTTATTGTCGTGGCACTCCTTGCTTGGTATCTTTTAAATTAAGATTTGCAAAATCATGTGGTTAAGGCATGCAATCGCATGCCTTTTATGTTTTAAGGATGAAGAATGAATATTGCCCGATTGGCTCAGCGTGATTTAATACTTTTTGACTTAGATGGAACATTGGTCGATTCTGCATTTGATTTATATCGTGCAATGAATATTAGTCTAGGTGTGCTTGAGCTTCCGAGTGTGAGTGAGCTACAGGTTCGTACATGGATTGGTAAAGGCACTTCTCTGTTTTGTGAAAGTGTGCTCAAACACGTGACTGGTGTGGTCGATCCAGCGCAACATCAATTGTTGTTGAATACGTTTTTGGAAATTTATAATGCCGATCCTTGTGTTGATACTCAGCCCTTTAACGGAATTTTGCCGTTTTTAGCGTGGGCAAAACAGCATCAAAAAACCCTGATTTGTGTAACCAATAAACCTGAAATTCCGGCAAGAAAAATTTTAGATGAATTGGACATGAGTCACTATTTTGCCGATGTTGTTGGTGGTGATCGTTTTGAAGTCAGAAAGCCTGATCCAAAGCCCTTATTGCATTGTGTTGAAGCATTTAACTCAAGCATTGAAAAGACCTTAATGATTGGTGATTCAAGCAATGATGTTGAAGCTGCTCGACGTGCGGGTATTGATTGTATTGTGGTTAGCTATGGCTATAATCATGGCGAAGATATTCGTTTATGTCAGCCACAGCAAATCGTCGATAATTTGGAAGAGTTATTAAATTAGCGCTATTAAATTAGTGTTATTAAGTTAGTGTTATCAAATTAGCGTAATCAAGTCATTGTGATCAAATTAACATTATGAATGTTAAATTATTAAGCTAAGTCGCAAAATTTTGTATAAGAAGGAAGAGGGATGAACAGTAAGAGTGTTTTTCGATGGCGTCGCTAAATGAGTGTAAAAAATTTATCGCGTATTATTGAAAACTGAAGAGAATTCCTCATGACCACAGCAAGCCAATTTCAACAACTACACTCTCAAGGTTATAACCTTATTCCTGTTTATCGTCAGCGTTTGGCTGATACTGAAACGCCACTTTCTGTTTTTGCTCGACTGAAGAAAGATCAACAAGCATATTTGTTTGAGTCGGTTGAAGGCGGAGAAAATTGGGCTCGTTATTCCATTATTGGTTTGGGTGAGTCGACGGTTTTTTCCTGTAATGCAGGGCAGCTGACCATCAAAGATACAGAGGGTTTGGTTTCAACCCAGCCGTGTGCCGATCCATTTCAGTATATTCGAGATTTTCAGGCGCAGTTTAAAGTGCCAAATAAAGACGAATTGCCAGACTTACCAAGTTTTACAGGTGGCCTTGTTGGCTATCTAGGCTATGACGCCGTACGTTATATTGAGCCAAGACTTAAAAATGTGCCTGCAGCAGATCCTGTTGGATTGCCAGACCTGTGGTTGATGTTATCTAAAACGGTCGTGGTGTTTGATAACTTAAAAGATACTCTATTTATTATTGTGCATGCAGATACGCAAGAAGAGGATGCTTATCTTAAAGCACAAGCCAAGCTGGACGAGATTGAGGCGATCTTGGCAACGCCAGTCAGTTTGCAAGCCAAGAAACATACTGCACCTCATTTTGTCTCTTTGACGGGTAAAGAGAAGTACATCGAGTCGATTGCTCGAGTCAAAGAATACATTCGTGCTGGTGATGTAATGCAAGTAGTGCCGGGACATCGTATGGTGTCGGACTTCGATGGTGATGCTTTACAGGTCTATCGTGCATTAAGACATCTTAATCCATCGCCGTATTTGTTCCATGTTCAAGGGAATACGCTATTGGATGATACGCCATTCCATATTGTGGGTTCATCACCTGAAATTTTATCTCGATTGGAAAATGGTGTGGCAACAGTGCGACCACTGGCAGGCACACGCCCTCGTGGTAAAACTAAAGAAGAGGATTTGGCGCTTGAACAAGAGTTGCTATCAGATGAGAAAGAAATTGCTGAACATCTCATGTTGATCGACTTAGGGCGAAATGATGTTGGACGTGTTTCCAAAATTGGTAAAGTGCAAGTAACCGATCAAATGGTCATTGAGCGTTACTCACATGTGATGCATATTGTGTCGAATGTTCAGGGTGAAGTTTTAGATGGTGTTGACGCTTTAGATGTGTTTAAGGCGACTTTTCCTGCTGGAACGCTGTCAGGCGCACCTAAAATCCGTGCCATGGAGATTATTGATGAAGTTGAGCCTGTTAAGCGTGGCATTTTCGGTGGAGCGGTAGGTTATTTAGGCTGGCATGGTGAAATGGATATGTCCATTGCTATTCGAACCTGTGTGATTCGTGAAAATAAGGTCTATGTTCAAGCAGGAGCAGGCTTGGTTGTTGACTCAAACCCAGAGTCAGAATGGGCTGAAACTCAAATAAAAGCTCGCGCAGTGATCAAAGCGGTTGAATTATCATCAAACGGTTTGATTTTATAAGTATTTAGGCTTTTTTTTCAAAAAAACACTTGCAAGGATTCAGAGTTTTGCTAAACTGCACACCGTTCCGATACGAAACGTACGAAACACTAAGAAACGCCGGCATAGCTCAGTTGGTAGAGCAACTGACTTGTAATCAGTAGGTCCACAGTTCGAATCCGTGTGCCGGCAC